>NZ_CEXQWX010000189.1:0-10951 GCF_982718395.1 Carboxylicivirga sp. | reverse complement strand
AACCAGAAACCTTTATTTTTGATAATGAATAGAATATCCGAAACTTTAAATGCATCTTCTTCTGACACTTCATCACCGATACCTTCTGATTTTTCCAGCTTCTTATCCATAAAAGTGTACCAAAGGAAAGCAATAAAACCAGCTACCAATAATCCTAATCCTAACATCAAAGGAGCGCTAATCGATGGAATACCATTCACTCCTAATGCTTTTGCCATTGGAAGAGGCACAGCCAATGCTAATGCAGTACCCATCCTCGCAGTTGCCATCTCCAGCCCCATCGCAAGAGCTAATTCTTTTCCTTTAAACCATTTCACAATAATTTTAGAAATAGTAATACCGGCAATCTCTACTCCCATACCAAATATTCCAAAACCTAAAGCTCCAATTGCTATCGAAGATTTAAAGCCTAAGATGGTTCCTTCCATTGGGAATTCGATTGCATAGTATTGCAATGCCGTTCCGACAATCATTGTTAATGCAGCTCCCAAGCCGGTAAACCTAACGCCCATTTTATCAAGGATGATACCACCGAAAATAAGCATTAAGAAGAATACATTAAACCATCCATATGCACTGTTCCAAACACCAAAATCGGCACTTGTCCAGCCCATATACTCTTCTAACAGTGGCTTAAGAGGTGAAATTACATAGTTAATGTAGTAACCACAAAGCATCGTAAATGATACGACCGCAAGGGCTCCCCAACGTGCTCCTTTTGAATCACGCAGACTTTTATTAATTACTTCAGTCATTACAATTTAGTTAGTTATACGAACAAAAAAGAATAGCCACAATGGGTATTGCAGCTATCTTTATATCTATTAATTAATTTTTACTCGGTACATTCTTAAGGGTCTCAACCAGATATTCCCAGAAAAGGGAAACTGTTTCAATGTTCACTTTTTCATCCGGTGAGTGAGGGAAACGAATAGTTGGTCCGAATGAAATCATATCCCAATTAGGATAAGCGCTACCAAGTATACCACATTCCAATCCTGCATGGATGGCTTTAATTTCAGGCACCTTACCCCACTTGTTGTTATAAACTTCCTGCATTGTTTTCAAGATAGGCGAATCCATGTTAGGCTTCCAACCAGGATACTGACCACCAAAGCTTACATCAGCACCAGCCAAGCGGAATACACTTTCCATTTTTGACTCCAATGCCTCAATAGCGGTGTTCACCGAACTACGCATTAAACATTGCACATCAATCACTCCGTTGCCAGACTTAACAATTGCAAGGTTAGTAGAGGTCTCAACCAAACCTTCCATATCAGTACTCATGCGCATCACTCCATTAGGAGCTGCAATCACACCATTGATCAAGTCATCCTGAGTCACTTCATCAATTAATGAAGCCGGTAAGTCAGTTTTCTCAGCAACAAAAGACAAATCAGGCTCTACATTGCCCATCTCAGCTTTGTAGATATCTTCAAATTCTTCAAGTGCCTCAACAAAATCATCAGCATTGGCAGCCGGAACTGTTACCACGGCAAACGCTTCACGAGGTATCGCATTACGCAAGCTACCACCATCAACAGAAGCTAAACGTGCGTCTACATTAGCAACTGCATATTTTAAAAAGCGGAATACTAACTTATTAGCATTACCTCTACCCCTGTTTATATCCAATCCTGAATGACCACCTTTCAGACCTGTTAATGCCAAACGAAAAGCAACAGAGTCAGCTGGCACTTCTGCTTCGGTATAAGTAAATTTCACATTGGCATCCGAACCTCCCGCACAACCTACATACAATTCACCTTCATCTTCGGAGTCCATGTTCAACAAAATATCACCACTCAATAAACCTGGCTTCAATGCGTTGGCGCCTGTCATACCAGCCTCTTCGTCCATAGTAATTAAGGCCTCAACAGGACCGTGCTCAATATCCGAAGCCTGTAAAACAGCCATTGCAGCTGCAACACCTATTCCATTATCGGCACCGAGTGTCGTACCATTAGCTGTTACCCAACCATCTTCAATGTATGTTTCAATCGGATCGGTTTCGAAGTTATGGTCTTTATCGCTATTTTTTTGCGGTACCATATCGATGTGACTTTGCAAAATCACACCCATTCGATTTTCATAACCAGGCGTAGCTGGCTTACGGATGATGATATTACCAACCTCATCACGAATGGTTTCCAATCCAAGTGATTTACCAAATTCCTCCATGAAATCAATGGCTTTACCTTCTTTTTTAGAAGGACGAGGAATTCGTGTTAATTTATAGAAGTTTTCCCATAGTCCCTGGGGAGATAACTTAGCTATTTCATCGTTCATAACTCTTTGTTTAAAAAGGGATTATTTATTTTATTAATTATTTGTTTATAGACAGAACGTAGTATTTGAAGTGGCTCATATTTAAACTCATAATTTTTAAATAATAAGTCATTCAACAAAACTCATATAATAATTACTTATCGTGTTTTCTGTTAATACTTTGCAATGCCCCTGTTACCGGGTTTATGCGAATGCTAACACCTTCTTGTTCCAACACACTTGAAGGCATTGAAACAACCTGGCCGTATTGTGCCAACAGTACTTCTTTTTCTTTAATCAATTGGTTTTTATCGATAATCTTGACCGTTGCTTTACCAGGCTTACAATAATAAAGCCCGTTGCGTGGCAGTTCGCCTTTTTCATAAACTACAGCCGCATCTGGTCTTTGCATTGTTTCTTCAACTTCCAATTCGAAGTAAACCGGTGCACCACTTACATCCATCTTGTCAACAATCCCACTCAATGCTGAAAAACGGAAAAGCACATCATTATTGGCACTCATCTTATCTGGAAGGATGTCAAATGACTGTTTCATGGTAAAGCTTTCTTTCTTACCTATGAACAATTCCAGATGATCTTTCTCTAACTGATTCAGCTCACGTACCATTACTTCATAGGACTGACCATCAGGAGGCAACTGCTCAAAATCACTGGCCAATATTTTAAAACGGCGCTTACGTATTTTATATATATAATTGGCTGTTTCCTCAGCCATGGCAGCTGTCGAAGTTTTAGCCAATTGCTTTTCAATCATTGCCACATCATTGAAATTAACATCTTCAAATGTCGGCATTTCAGCGATTGTATAATCTTTCAGGAAGTTCATCTCCTTTGTTCCGCAACTATTGATACCTGTTAATACACCTGAAGCATTCAAATTAAGGAAAGGTGCTGAACTTGAACCGGAAAAAGAAATGGAGTATTCTTTACTTTCATCCGGCACACCATAGGTTTCTATTTCAATCGACTTAATACGCCATTCTTCTTTATCCTGTGTCACCACATCACTTACATTCAGCATTTTTTGAGAATAACGGTAAAAGGGCCCCACCTTACTAATGGTTTTCTCCACTTCGACATTTACCCGTATGACAGTTGACGGCAAATTATATAACAATACATCTCGGGTTGCATTGTTCATTTCCGCTACTTTCTGCACATTTACTTTCGAAGGAATTGTTTGTTCTACAGCACATGAGGAAAGTAATGCTGCTACACCAATTGAAAGAACTAATTTCTTCATCATCCTAATGATTTCTTGCGTCAATATTTTATTCATCGATGGTCGTAAGTCACTTGCTTATGAAAGGTTAGATCCACAAACACATACTACCATAAACGTCGAACATTCATGAAAAGTACGACGGACATCAAAGGTAAACGAAAAAAATTAAAAGCCAAGATGATAATTATCGCCTTAATTGCTGAATTGCAGTACCAATATTTGATATAATATCCGATGCGGTAATGGCCTCTTCTGCTTCAATCTCCAGTAATAAATCGGCTGCCAATCCATGCAGGTAAACAGCAAGACGGGCAGCATTAATCGTTTCATATCCTTGTGCTAATAGAGAAAGTATTATTCCTGTCAGCACATCCCCACTACCGGCAGTGGCCATTCCCTGGTTACCACTTGAGTTAAAGTAACAGTGTCCGTCAGAGCTAATAACCGCAGTATAGGCACCTTTAAGCACTAGTGTAATCTTCAAGTCTTTTGCAAAAGTGATGGCTTTTTGCAAACGTTCAAACGAGGAATGACTATCTCCGGCCAAACGATCAAACTCTCCCGGATGTGGTGTTAATACGGCATTATGTGGAATAAGTTCCCATAATGATTCATCACAAGCAAGAATATTTAATGCATCAGCATCCAGCACCACGGGCTTGCCATTTAAAGATTCCAGTAATTCCTTTAATGCCGAGACCGTATTAGGTTTGGTTCCTATACCTGGGCCAATACCTGCTGCTGCAAATTGGTCTAATTCGGGAAATTCAGAAATTAATATATCTGATCGATCAATGCTTGCCATTGTTTCTGGTACGGCTGTTTGGATAATCGAGTAACCCAACCGGGGAATATGTGTTGTCAGCAAGCCAACTCCGGCTTTTAAGCAAGCCTTGGATGATAACACGGCAGCACCCATTTTTCCATAATTACCAGCTAATAATAACGCATGACCAAAATGACCTTTATGTGCAAAACGACTGGACTCTTTTAATAGATTACTAACCTGCGAATGCTCTGTAAAACAGTAATCAGATTTAAAATCTTTGATTGCCTGCGGGTGCAAGCCGATGTCTTCGACGTACCATTGTCCAACAAAAGACTCATTCTCAGGTAATATAAAAGCCAGTTTAGGAAATTGAAAACTAATTGTAGCGTCTGCCATGATAATGGCTTCGGTGTCGTTTCCAGAATTATCTTCACCAAACAAACCCGATGGTATATCAATACTAACAACCTGGCTATTTGCGCTATTGATGTATTGCACCAGTTGCTTTGGAAAACCATTCAGTGATCTGTTCAACCCCGAACCAAATAGACCATCAATAATAATATCCTCCTCATTGATCATTGAAAACTGCTCTTCAGAAGTCAACTGAACCACATAGTCTTTTATTTTTTTTAATCGCTGTAAATTGATTTGTCCGTCAACACTCAATTGTTCCTCCTGAGTAATTAAATATACCTGCACCTCACGACCATCTTTAATCAGCATGCGGGCAATCGCTAATGCATCTCCTCCATTATTACCAGGTCCAACTAAAACACTGATATCACCATGTGGAAACAATTGTGTAAATCGAAAATAGAAGGCCTGTGATGCTCGCTCCATTAAATCGATTGATTCAATCGGTTCGTTTTTAATGGTGTATTGATCGATTTGGGCAACCTGGGCAACTGGAAATATTTTCATGGGTCTGACTTTTCAATTTGTTATTACCAAATTTACAAAGATTTTAATCGTAGAAAAGGAGATAAAGAAGATTAACCACATTCTACAAATAGTTAAGCAGTAATAATTTCGCAATATTATCACCTTCTAGTTTTCTAACCCTCATACGCTTACATCAAGAGTGCTATAAAGCATGACACTTACGATTTGTAAGTGCACTAAAAAAATATATATTTGCTTCGCTTTGAATTAACAACTAATTATAAATTAAATAGATATGTTTAAACAACATCCTAAAGGTTTAATACCTGCCGCTCTTGCCAACATGGGTGAGCGATTTGGATTTTATACGATGATGGCCATCCTCGTGCTATTCTTACAAGCCAAGTTTGGGTTAAATGGTAAAGATGCAGGACTTATTTACTCTGTTTTCTATGCCCTTATTTACATTTTGTCATTGGCCGGTGGTTTTATTGCTGATAAATTAAGAAACTACAAGGGAACAATTTTAAGTGGTTTATTGGTAATGGCACTTGGTTATGTATTCCTTGCAATACCTACAGGAGCAAATACATTTACACTTGTAATGACTTGTCTTGCATTATTCGTTATTTCATTTGGTAATGGATTATTTAAAGGAAACCTGCAAGCTTTGGTTGGTCAGATGTATGACAATGAAGAGTATGGTAAGTACCGTGATTCAGGATTTTCGTTGTTTTACATGTTTATTAATGTTGGTGCTATTTTCGCACCATTTATTGCTGTTGGTGTAAGAAACTGGTGGTTAAATACAAATGGATTTAACTACAATGCCGATCTTCCAGCAGTATGTCATTCATTTATCGACGGAACGATCTCTTCTGAAGCAACAACTAAGTTCCAGGAAATGGCTAATGCTGCTAACGGTTCAGCAGTTTCTGATCTTGGTGCGTTTGCGACTGAGTACTTAAGTGTTTTCTCTACTGGTTTCCACTATGCATTTGGAACAGCTATTGGCGCCATGCTAATTTCTTTGATAATTTACATGGTTAACAAAAAGTACTTCCCTAATCCAACAGGACACGGAGATGAAGCTAAAGAAGGTGCAAAAGCAGAAGTTCCTCAAATGGATGCAAAGGAAGTGAAGCAACGTCTGTATGCATTATTTGCAGTATTTGCAGTTGTAATTTTCTTCTGGTTCTCATTCCACCAGAATGGTCTAACATTAACCATGTTTGCTAAAGATTTTACTGATCTTAGTGCTATAAACATTAACCTTGGAAGTGTAAGTATTCAGGGAGCAGAATTATTCCAGTCAATTAATCCATTCTTTGTTGTATTCTTAACTCCAATTGTAATGGCTGTATTTGGTTGGCTACGTTCAAGAAACATGGAGCCATCAACACCAAAGAAAATTGCTATCGGTATGTTTATTGCAGCTCTTGGTTTTGTTGTTATGACTCTTGGTTCAATGGATTTACCATTATTTTCGACAATCGATCCAAATCAGGGAGGTACTCCGCTTGACCTTGCAGAGAAGGTAACGCCAATGTTGCTTATCGGAACCTATTTCATCTTAACAGTAGCTGAGCTATTTATCAGCCCACTTGGTATCTCATTTGTATCAAAGGTAGCTCCTCCACAATACCAAGGTATTATGCAAGGTGGTTGGTTAGGTGCGACCGCATTGGGTAACCAATTACTATTTATTGGAGCCATTTTCTATGAATCAATTCCAATTTGGGCTACATGGACTATCTTCGTTGTAGCTTGTATCATTTCAATGTTCACAATGCTATTTATGTTGAAATGGCTGGAAAGAGTTTCGAAATAAACAGAAACAACATATACTAAAAAAGCGGCTTTAAGCCGCTTTTTTTATGTCTCATCATGCAAAATCAACATCGGATGTTCAGGATGTAACACCATCTTTTTGGTTATACTTGGATGAAACAAGCGCTCGAAAAATGATTCATTGTGACGAACCAAAGTCACAATATCTGCATCATTATCATCCATAAACTTTAAGATACCATTACTCACATCTTCACCTTCAATAAAGTTAAATGAGAGATTAAGCCCTTCAAAATGTGATGCTATTTTATTTTCGGCATCAACTCGATTAACGTAATCATCTTCCAGTACATTGACAAACATTAAATCAGCATTAAAATGATGCGATAAATCGCGCAATGGCTCAACCACTTCATCAACCTTAATATCCTTCAAATCAGTTGCAAATACAATTTTATCAGGCTTTTTAAACTTGGCATGTTTAGGCACCAATAAAATCGCAGCATTAATACTTTTCACCACTTCGTAGGCATTACTACCAAGCAGAAAGTTTTCTAATGCTGATTCTCCACGACATCCCATTACAATTAATTCGGGTTTAAAATCACTAATTTCGTTCTGAACAACTTCTAAGATTGATCCGAAACGTGAGGCTAACTCAACCCGGGCATTTGGGAATCGACGATGTAATAGGGATAATTCATTCTTCAGGCCTCTCAGGCTCTCCTGGGCCAACTCTTCTTTCACCTGCATTATATAAGGACTTCCGCTAAACTCAAGGTCATAAGCATTAAGAAGGTCAAAATACACCTTTTCATTCTCAAACATCTTGAGGGCATACATGGCAGCATTCCTGGCTGTGTCAGAAAAGTCGGTTAATAACAAAATCCGTTTCATATTGGTGAGATTAAGGATTTCAGTTAAAAAGTAGCACCATGCCAGCAGGTGGCAGAGGAAGAGTCGCTACCGAACGTCATCAATAGAGTGGTGTCGAAATATTTTAGAAGAATCCTCACAGGTTTTAGGTAGTATATAAATTAAGAAAGAATTGCAAAAAAGTCAACCTTAAGGCGGTAAACCCCAAGCAATTCCTTTGTTAACTCATATAAGAAAGCAAGAATATGTCTATCCAAGTCAATAAATATATGCAAAAGTTAAACCAGTCAAGCCTTTGGCTAAGGTAAAGGAAGTCTTAATACGTTAGGAAGGTCTAAATGATTTCATTATACAACTCATCGGATGACTAGCTTGATAAGCTATTAGTTAGTCATCTGATGAGTATAATGCTACTTTTAAAATCAACTACTAGTTTGGAAAATCACTACAGTTTCGCAGAACAAACCGGCCTTCCAGATTTTGCTCGTCAATACTACGGCCTTCTATTTTTCCTTCGATGAATAAACTCTGCCCCAGTTCAGCAATTCGTTCATCGAGGCAATAATCGATATTGGGATCGCCATCCAGAATCTCATAAGCAATACCTTTTAATACCAAAATTCCTTCGTTACGATCTTCATCCCACTGGATTTCTCCTTCAACATCAACACTAATTAAGAAAGATTGATCGCCATAAATATATTCGGTATAAACCAAAGCACCGCTTACATAACGTTCTTCTTTGGTCTTGAAAATGGCACAACCAATATCAAACCCACCATCAAACTGCTCAAAAAACCGATATTCGTTGTTAATCATTTGCTATATGATAAAAAAAGAGTTGGCAAATATAGCCAACTCTTTTGAAATAATACAATTCGTCTTTACAGACTATATTTCCCTAATAATTTAATCGATAAGGATTTTTTCCTTATGCTGCAGGAATACCACCCATACCAAACACCATGGCTAATAGGGCAACCGTTTCAATAACACCCATCGCGGCAATGTACATACCAGCACCTTGTTTGTCATCAACTGCTAAGTTAGAACAAGCAGCAGCACCTGCACGTCCCTGCATGATAGCTGATGCAGCAATTGCTATACCAACGAATAAAGCGAAAATCATCTGGTTTGTATAACTATCAGGATTCAGGTTAGCACCAATTAAAGAGTTCATGAAAATCATACCATAAATCACCTGACTTAAAGGCATACCTACCATTGCTAATGCTAATGCTGGTAACTTCTTTTTATCTTTAATTGATTGCTTCCAAAGCCCCATAGCACCCATGGCAGCAATTCCTGTACCTATTGCAGAACCTACTCCTGCGATTCCTAAAGCGATGGCGTGACCACCAAATCCATTTACTATTGTTAATAATGTCATCGTATTATAGTTTTATTAGATTTTATTTATTTTTTAATTTAAATGGGTTGTATTCACTTCCCGAGAATTCTACACTGGCGTGACCAGCATATTCCAACATATTTAATCGAACACCGTGTACCAATACTGCCATTGCAGCAAGTGTCATATTTAATGCATGACCGAGTATAAGCACCAATACAGCACCTACTCCCGAGGCAATTGTTGTAATCCCTTCACCAATGGCCATGTCATTAAAACTGCTTGCCATCAATACGGTTGATAAACCAACGGCGTACAATCGAATGTATGAAATAACATCAGAGAAGCCATTGATTACATTCAAAGGTAAATTACCTAATGACGATAGCATACCTTTTAAGGCAGGCTGTCCGGGGCTTGAGAATAAAGCAACCAATACACCTCCTCCAATAAATAACCAAGGCATAAATTGAGGCGCCTCGATGCCTAACACCATTTTATTCACAAGGAAATAGAGTCCCCAAACAATGGATACCCAACCAAGTTGCGCAACAGGTATTACACTATTGATATATTTCCAACCCTTTTGCAAATGACCAATAGTTAAATGTATTGCACCAATTAAGAACATAAACTGCTGAATTCGGAGGTCATCTCCGCCAAAGCTAGCTAGTTGCTGCACTTGTAATTGCTTTAAGAATGGAATATTGGCAATGGTTTCAGCGCCAAAATAGGTTCCGGTCAATACACCCCATACCATTACAGACACAGACAACGTGTAAAACAAACCAAACTCTATCTTCTTGACAAAACCGGTTTTCCAGTGAGTCAAAAGAGTTAGAACCAAAAAGATAAGACCATAGCCTGCATCTCCGACTAATATACCGGTAAAGAATGTAAAGAATACCAAAAAGACTTTTGATACATCTATCTCGTCATAACCGGGCACCAATCCCATAAAATTCATTACGGGCTTAATCTTGTGCGTCCAATTTGGATTCTTAAGCAAAGTTGGCACCAAATCATACTCATCAGGTCGAGGATCATTCACTATATAGCCCCAACCGTTTTCCTCGGCTGCTTCTGTAACACCATCAACTTTTTCTTCAGGTACATATCCCTCCCAACAACGTACTTTATCATGAAAAGCAACACCTCCATACTTAACAGTGCGAACCTTTAAACGACGATTTCTTTCATCCAAAGCATCTTTCAACAGATTTGCCTGAGCACTCAATTGAAATAAGAGCTGCTGACCAAAGGCCAGTTTAGCATTCTTTTCGCTCAAGGCGAGTTCTACATCATGTTGTGAAATATCAGGAAAATCTATTTGCTGATAATTCAAGGCAACTTCATTATCTTCGGAGACAAGCACAACTTTACAAAGACCATTGGATTGCCCTACAACTTTTACGTTTTCCTGATCACGGAAATTTTTCATATCCTTTTCAGGTACTTCATAAAGCTTTAAGTATATCCCTTTGTCATTGATTGCTTGAATATCATCCAATGAGATATTTCCCCAGCTATTATACCATTGTTGTGCTTTTGAAAGCTCAGCTATCTCCTGTTGGAGTTCATCATTGACCTTATTGGTTTCTAAAACTTTCTCCAATAAAGCGATGTCTCCTCTCTCTTCGTTGGCATAATCATTGACTTGCACTGATGAAGATGGTTCTTTCCCTTCACTATCTTCTAATATAGAGATGGCTTTCTCTAACTGTTCGATGCGCTTAAGCACACGCTCTATCGATTCATCCTT
>NZ_CEXQWX010000188.1:0-11006 GCF_982718395.1 Carboxylicivirga sp. | reverse complement strand
CGATAGCGCCGATGGTACTGCGTAGAAGTGGGAGAGTAGGTCGCCGCCTTTTTTTCAGAGAAACCCCTTATTCATTCGGATAAGGGGTTTTTTGTGTTTAATACTTACCTTTGTCATCCAAAATTAGATAGTTATGCGATTCTGGATACTGGCACTTCTTCTGATACCTGCAAGCTTGTTTGCTCAAAAAGACTCAACTCTGACATTGGTTTTTATGGGTGATGTAATGGGGCACGATTCACAAATAAATAGTGCTAGGATAGGGCAATCCGACCAGTTTGATTACAATAGTTGTTTTAAGTACATTAAAGATGATATTAAATCGGCTGATTTAGCAATCGCTAATCTGGAAGTAACATTGGCCGGACCTCCCTATAAAGGATATCCTGCTTTTTCTTCGCCTGACACATTAGTTGATGCCTTGCTTTATACTGGAATAGATGCTTTGGTAATGGCTAATAATCATTGTGTAGATCGGCGTAAGAAAGGATTAAACCGTACGTGTGACATCCTTGATAAAAAAGGGATTCCACGCACAGGTGTGTTTAAAGATTCTTTGGATCGGGTTAAGAATAATCCAATGGTTGTTGAAGTGAAAGGTGTACGTCTTGCGATCTTAAATTACACCTATGGTACGAATGGTATAAAGATACAGGCTCCAAACATCGTGAATCAATTGGATACTGCAGTTATGTCTAAGGATATTGTTACAGCAAGAGAGAAAGGTGTGGACGAGATTATAGTTTGCTTGCATTGGGGGTGGGAATATCAGACAAAGCCCAATCCTGATCAGAAGAAATTGGCATCGTTTCTAAAATCCAAAGGTATCAATATAGTTATTGGTTCACATCCGCATGTGCTGCAACCAATGCACATAGAATCAAATGGTGATAATCAATCATTGGTAGCTTATAGTCTTGGTAATTTTATTTCAAATCAACGTACGGCTCCAAGGGATGGAGCTGCACTTTTGTTTGTTGATCTGAAGATTGAAAATGGCAAGGTTGCTTTGGTCAACGCCGAGTATCAATTAACATGGGTGTACACTCCATATAAGGACGAAAAAAAGCGTTTCTACGTATTACCGGCTGTTAGATATAAAGACGCAAGTTGGGTAGATAAATCGGCTCGAATTCGAATGAACGAATATATCTCAGAAGCAAGAGATATTTTAAAGTTCAATAAAAGCGTTAATGAAAAACGTTTCGACAAACCATTGACTAAATTATACGGAATGCAAATGGAGTTAATTAAGATTGATTCACCTTCAATAATTCACAATTAATATTGAACCAAATACTGACACCAGGCTTTTCTATCAATACAATATTCATAAATTTGCAAGCCATTAAAATATGAACATGCAAGATAAAAAAGCAATTATTGCGATAGACGGTCATTCGTCGTGTGGAAAGAGTACGGTTGCAAAGGATTTAGCGAAGGTTTTAGGCTATGTTTACATAGATACTGGTGCGATGTACCGCTCAGTTACGTTGTTTGCCATGGAAAATGGATTGATCAATAATGGCAAAATTGATGAAGCGGGATTAAAGGGGCGACTAAGTGATATTCATATCACCTTTAAATATGAGCTGGAAGAAAAGAAGAATGAAACTTTTTTAAATGGAGCTTGTGTGGAAGATGCCATCCGTGGACTTGATGTGAGTAATAATGTTAGTGCAATCAGTGCAATTGGTTTTGTGAGGGAGAAATTGGTTGAATTACAACAGGAAATGGGTAGAGAAGGTGGAATTGTGATGGACGGAAGAGATATTGGAACGGTTGTATTCCCCGATGCAGATTTGAAACTGTTTATGACGGCATCTCCTGAAATAAGGGCTCAGCGTCGTTTTGATGAGTTGAAGGCTAAAGGAGAAGATGTTGATTTGAAAGCAATTTTTGAGAATGTAAAGCAGCGCGATCACATTGACAGCACACGCAAAGAGAGTCCTTTGGTGCAGGCTAATGATGCCGTTGTACTTGATAATAGCCAGCTGAACAAACAAGAACAGCTCGATTGGATTATGAATGTTCTTAAAGAAAGGAACCTCGCATAGCATGATTAAGGTTGATATTGATACTCATTCAGGATTTTGTTTTGGCGTTAAGAAAGCTATTGAAGCTGCATCCGAATTGCTTAAACATGGGAACGATGTGTATTGCGTTGGGGATATTGTGCATAATGAGGCCGAATCGAAGCGCTTGAATAAGTTGGGAATGTCAATCATCGATAAAAATGAAATAGAAAAGATTAATAAAGGTACTGTTCTTTTCAGGGCACATGGTGAACCTCCAGCATCATATGAATCTGTCAGTAACGCACAACTTAATCTGAAAGATGCAACCTGTCCGGTAGTGCTGAAGCTACAACAACGTATCAAGAAAGCATACTTGGAACAGAAAAAGAATAACGGACAGATTGTGATCTATGGAAAAAAAGGTCATGCTGAAGTCATTGGTTTGAATGGACAAACCAACAATGAAGCCATCATCATAGAGGACGAATCACAAATTAATGAGATTGATTTTAGCCGTCCTATTGAGCTTTTTGCTCAAACCACTAAAAACCCTGAAACCCTTCGACATATTGTAAGTTTAATTGAGACGAAGGCATTAAGAGGAGTTGTTTGGCATAATACCACTTGTAAACAAGTTACCGGTCGGGTTCCAAGAATTACAGACTTTGCTCAAAAGTATCCATTAGTCATATTTGTTGGTGGAAAGAAGAGCAGTAATGCCAGAGTTCTCTTCGATGCGTGTAAAAAGGCTAATCCAAATAGTTATTTTGTGTCATCCGAAGACGAAATAGATGCCAATTGGTTGAGTCAGGATATAAAAAAAGTTGGGGTATGCGGGGCTACATCTACACCGCAATGGTTAATGGAGAAAGTAGCTGAGGCAATTAAAGCGCTCAAATAGCAATAGGATATTTCGAAGAGCCAGTAGCCTAAATGTGATTTATATTGGAGCTATCTTATTTATAAAAGGTAAAAATTACTCTTTTTGTAATTTCACATTGTAATTTGAACGCATTTACACCGTTATGATTGAATCACATCTGTTAAATTTGTGCATCTGATTTAAAAGGTAAAACAATCGGTACATTTAATACTTACGAAACTCTATGAATTGTCTAAAATACTGGCAGTATATATACGCTGCTTCAATGTTTGGTATGATTGCTATTGTTATGGGCTGTCAATCAAATTCGGGTAAGGGAACCTATGAAACATACGTAGTTGACAAAGGAAATATCGAAACATGGGAAACAACCGAAGGATTTGTTGAACCAGCTAATGAAGTATTGTTATTAAGTCCGGCGGCAAGTATTATTACCGAAATATTAAAAGAACCAGGGCAAAAAGTTAAAAAGGGAGAAACCATCGTAGTTTTAAATACGAAGGCTGTGGAGGGACGAATTGAAGACATTCAGGATCAGTTAGCAGTTAAGCAAAACAATTTGGAAAAAACGCGTCTTTCAGCCCGAAGTACCAAAGCCGACTTATCGCATAGTTTAGAAACAAAGAAACTTAAGATCTCATCCATCAAATCGGTATTGGCCGACCAGGAACAACTTCTGGAAGTTGGAGGTATCTCGCCTGCAAAGTTTGATAAAACAAAGCAGGAATTAGTTTTAGCTGAGAAAGAATTGCAATTGGTTAAGCAAAAAAGCAATATCCGACTACAACAATTGAATGCTGACGAAAAAGGCTTGCTGTTGCAGATAGAAATGCAGGAAAAAGAGCTGGAGAAGCAGAAGGAATTACTGAAACAGTTAGAGGTGAAGGCACCTTCGGATGGTATAATTCTTTCCATACATGGTAAGAAAGGAGAGAAGATTGGTGGTGATAAGTTATTAGTAGAGTTATCTGATCTGACTCGATTTAAGATCAGAGCAACCATTGATGCCAAGCATAAGAACATGATCAAGACGGGTCGCAAAGCTTATGTGATGGTGGATAATGCACGATTGGAAGGGCGAATCGGTACCATCATGCCTAAATTGGAAGATGGTAACATGCAGTTCACGGTTTATTTGACTGATAGTAATCATTCTAAGCTGATACCTAATCAAAAGGTAGATTTGCAGATAGTAAAAAGAGCACGTTACGATGTTTTAAGACTTAAAAAAGGAGCTCTCATCAGCAATAAAAAGGTTCAGCAGGTTTATGTTGTCAATGGTGATAGTGCTGACCTTATGGAGCTTAAGCTGGGATTAATTACAGATGAATATATCGAGATTAAAGGTGGCTTGGAAGAGGGTGACGAAGTAATAATTTCTTCGGTTACTGCCACTGATAATGAGAATTCAATTAGTATTCAGGAATTAAAAAAGTAAGATGGTGCGGTGGATTGGAGTATTTCTTTTAACTAGCCTGCTCAATACAAGTGTTGTAGGACAATCTGAAGATTTAAACAAGCTAAATCTAACATTACAGAATGTAATTGATCTGGCTGTTAATCAGTCATCATCAGTCAAATATGCTCAAAACAGGTATGAAAACTATTTTTGGAGGTTTAAAAATTTTCAGGCTCAGTTCAGGCCTCAATTAGTTATATCAGGTAATTTGCCTAATTACTATGAAGGAACAGAGCCTGTAAAACAAGGCGATGGTAGTATCCAGTTTAGGGAAGTTGGACGATTTAATAACAACGTTGCTCTTTCAGTTAATCAATCAATTCCGCAAACGGGCACAAAAATATATGCTAGTAGTTCGGTGATTAGAAACCAGGATTTAAGGAAGGATGAAGTTAGTTTTTCGGGTGATCCATACAAGATTGGTTTTTCTCAGCCGGTTTTTGCCTATAACTGGATGAAATGGTCTCGAAAAACAGAGCCTTTGGTGTATGACGAGGCACAAAAAGATTTTGTTGAAACAATTGAAGAGATTTCGCGAAATGCCACATCACGCTTCTTCACCTACTTAAAAGTGCAAACCAATTATAAACTGGCAGAGAACAACCTGTCAAACAGTGAGGATAATCTGCGGATTGCAGAAACAAAGCGTAATTTAGGAACGATCTCAGAGAATGACTATTCACGTATTCGTTTATCGGTATTGACAGCACAAAAGTCATTGACGCAAGCCAATATGAATTTAAAGAATGCTGATTTTGAGTTGAAAAAATACATTGGTCTCGATCAGGATACAGATATTGAATTGGTGATGCCGTTGAATATGTACTTGTTTCAGGTAGACCCTCAATTGGCACTTGAAGAAGCACTTGTTAACCGAAAAGAAACCATACAATATGAGCGTCGATTAATAGAAGCCGATCGTGAATTAACTAAAGCGAAACGCGGGAATGGTTTATCAGCAACACTACATGGAAGTTATGGTACATCAAATATTGCCTACGATTGGCCAGGCATCTATTCAGAACCAGCCAGTCAAAAATACTTAAGATTATCATTTTCGATTCCGATTCTTGATTGGGGCAAATCATCATCTAACGTTAAACTGGCAGAAAGTAGACGAGATCTGGTGGTATTTGATGTAGAGCGTGACAGGGAGAATTTTGAAAGAACTGTGGTTGTTCAGGTAGAACAGTTCAGCCTGTTAAAAGCTCAGCTTGAGATTGCTAAAGAGGCCGATAATGTGGCCGGTAATGGTTACCAGATTGCCCTGAAGAAGTTTCAGAATGGTGAGATCAGTATCACTGATTTGAATATATCACTATCCGAAAGAGAAAAGGCCAAACGTGACTACATTAAGTCTTTGGAAACCTATTGGGTCGCCTACTATCGTTTGCGCGAACTTACTTTGTATGATTTCGAAAAAGGACAAAAGATAATGTATGACAATCCATTGCTTCAGGGCTTAATCAAAAAGAAACCAAACGACAAGGTATAATATTATGGATGGACGTCATCGTAGCAGTATCAAGTCCGGCTTACAAGTAGCTGTCGTACTAAAACAGCATCAACGAAGCGGACAGTTAACAGAGGGAGTTGTAAAAGATATTCTTACCAATAGTTCGTTTCATCCACATGGCATAAAAGTACGATTGGCCGATGGTCAGGTAGGGCGTGTCAAGGAGATTATGGAGTAGCAATTTAAACTTATCTGTACTCTGATTGATTATTTATTCTCAATAAATTTCCATTATCGCATATGATGCGTTGACACCAATCTAAGTAATTTATAAATAGTCTGATGGAGGTGTTTATTTGATGGTTTAGTCCTGATAAATAGCTAGATTACAATAGAACCGGCTCATTGGTGGTTTTATAAATTTTTCTTAATCTTGCCCTACCTAAAGAATAAATCTTTGTCGACACACATTAAAATAGATGAGAAGTTACTAATTGAACAAATAAAAGACAGTCATCAACCTTCCTTTCGTCTATTGTTTGACTCTTACTATCGTGTATTGCATGCGTATGCACTTAAATTTGTCGATCAGGATTGTGGACATGATATTGTTCAGGACTTATTTTCTACGATTTGGGTTAAACGCGAACAATTCGAAATAAACACTTCATTACACAATTATTTATTTACCGGGGTTCGCAATAATTGTCTCCAATGGCTGGAGAAGCAAAAAGTACGCAGTCGCTATCAGCAGGAAAAGCAAATTCAACTATCGATTGAAGAAGTGAATTATTTTGAGAGCCAGGCCTCGCAAAGTTTACTGGAAGTGGAGCTTCATAATAAAGTAGAAGAAGTTATTTCATCATTGCCGGAACAATGTCAAAGAGTCTTTCGGTTAAGCCGGATTCAGCGTATCAGAAATAATGAAATTGCTGAGCAGCTTAACATTTCGCCAAAAACGGTTGAAAAGCATTTGACAAAGGCATTAAAGATTATGCGTGAGGAGTTAAAAGATTACTTACCCTTTCTCATATTACTTCTAAAATAGAAATATCATTTTTCTTAAGACTTGTTAAGTCTCACATTTTAAGTGGTATAAATAAAACCTTCTTTTTTTCTTTAATAAAACATTAAAGGAAGGTAGGGAACTTGTGTTTTTACCCGTCATTCTAATATATGCAAAGAGATGATTTAAATAAGTTTTATGAGTCTTCAATTTCATATTTGAATTCGGATATGAGAGAAGAGGAGCGAAGTGAGTTTATCAACTCACTGAATCAGAATGATAAACTGAAAGCATTATTTTTTCAACTAAAGGACGTTTGGGAGTATCATCAACTGAAAGATAAATCCCAAAAAATCAATTTAGATGATGTATGGGATGAAATGATGGATAAACATATTCATCCTGCCTCAAGTACAAAAAGTTTATTCGGGCAAAAATGGACCAGCAGAGTTTGGCAAATTGCAGCGATGGTAATTGCCTTATTGGGTATTGGTTGGCTTTTGGCGATTCTTAATCCTGGAGAGAAAACTAATACAGATCTGGCTCATGTTATCGAATGTTCAAAAGGAGATATGGTAAAACTCAGTTTGTCGGATGGAACATTTGTATGGATCAACTCTGCTTCAAAACTTACTTTAAACGAGGATTTTTCTTCAGAAAACAGGCAATTAAGTCTTACAGGTGAAGCATATTTTGATGTTAAGAGTGATAGCCTGAATCCATTTAAGATTGACGTTGCCGGCTATCAGGTCAGTGTTAAGGGAACGAGCTTTAACCTGAGACATTATCCCGAAGAAAACCTGTTTCAAACATCATTAGAAGAAGGAGTGGTCCAGATTAATAAAGGTGATCAGTTATTAACACTCAATCAGGGTGATCAGCTCAATATTAATACAGTGACGGGACAGCAAAAACTGCTCAGGAACCAGGATTTATACCAGTTTTCAGCTTGGCGTACTGGTAGGTTAGAGTTTGAGAATATATCGATGGAAGAATTAACCCGTCATATTGAACGGTGGTATAATCACACCATCATTATTAAAGATAAAGAACTTCTGAAACTTAAATTTTCCGGGGTACTGAAGCATAATAAAAGCATAGATCACATTATGCGTGTACTTTCTATAACTCATCCTATATCCTATGATATACAGGAGGATACGATTTTTATTGAACAAATGAATACAAGAGGACCAAGTAACAACTGATAAAAAAAATCGAGAGCTGCGCCAACAACCCTCGATTACAAAAATGTTGTTTTTAACACTCTTGCTAACGTAACATTACAAATTTATGAAAAAAAAACAGAATTGGGGATTTCTCCATAAGAGGGGAGGTCAATCTAAATTTTTAAAAGTTATGAGGATAAGCATTGTATTGCTGATGACAGTTATGTTGCAGATATCAGCTACATCATTATCGCAAAATAAATATATTGACCTGAAGGTCAGTAAGGTATCTCTGGTTGAATTATTTAAGATAATCCAGACAAATACTGACTATGACTTTTTCTATCAGCCAAGTTGTTTACCTGGAGATAAACTGATTACCGCAGATTATTCTAACAAGAATATTGAATTTGTTCTTGAAGAAATCCTGGAAGATACGGCACTTGATTTCAAGATAATTGATAATGACATTGTCATCTTAGAAAAAAATGCTCAGAATCAGACTAACCCGATAACCATTGATGCTATGCAGCCTGGCAAAACCATTGTTGGTACAGTTAAGGATGCGTCAGGAGATCCCTTGCCGGGAGTAAATGTTTTTGATAAAAACAATCCTACTCATGGAGTTATTACAGATTTTGACGGCAATTTCACAATCAACGTAGCTTCAAATGATGTTATCTTAACTTTTTCATATATCGGTTTCATCAACCAAAATCGTTCTGTAGCTGGTATATCCGGCAGTCTTGATGTGATACTTATTTCTGATACCGAAGAAATTGATGAAGTTGTTGTAACAGCTTTGGGTATTAAAAAAGAAGAGAAAGTGTTGGGATATGCCATGCAGCAGGTTAATAAAGAAGAGTTAACCGAGGCTGGAAACCCCAATGTTATTTCAGCACTTCAGGGCAAGGTGGCTGGTGTTGAGATTACAACTGCGGCAACAGGTCTGGGTGGTTCCAGTAAAATCACCATTCGTGGTAACAGTTCTATAGCAGGAAATAATGATCCGCTTTGGGTGGTTGATGGAGTTCCGTTTAACAACAACGGAACAGACGGTCCCGGAACCTATGGCGGTTACGATAGAGGTAGTGCCGCGATGGATTTAAACATGGATGATGTTGAATCAATCTCCGTACTAAAAGGACCAAATGCAGCAGCGCTCTATGGCTCTCTGGCAGGTAACGGCGTTATTATTGTAACAACCAAACGAGGAACAGAAAAGCAAGGAATGGGAGTTGATTTCTCTGCAACATTAACCATCGAGGATATTGCAGAGAGCCTTGATATGCAAAATACCTATGGTCGTGGTTACGATGGTATTGCAGATAATAAGTCGACAACATCATGGGGAGGTCTGCTGGATGGATCTTTAAAGGAAGCATGGACAGGAGAAAATATCCCCTACAGTGCGCAGACCAATCGTATGGATGAATTTTTCAAGACAGGTATAACACAGAATTATACAGTCGGAATCGGAAATAAAACCGAAGATAAAAGTTATCGTTTCGGAGCTTCTTATCTTTCAACAGATGGTATTTTCGATAACCAGAATCAGCAGCGGTTAAACCTTGACATCAGTGGTTCCACCAGGTTAAGTAAGTTTGTAACGATTGACTCTAAAGTTTCACTTTCTGAAACAGAAACCAATAACCGTACTTTCTATGGAACCTATGGAGCCGTCAACCAGCTATTGCAGATGCCGCGTAACATTCGTCTGCAGGACTTATTACCATATGGAAACGCGGAGCGTCAGCATGTTAACTGGACAGGTGGATCACCGACAATCGATTTTCGGAATCCGTTTTATGTCAATGATGAGCATCAGAACCAGGAAGTAAGAGATAGAGCTTTTGGTTATGTGCGATTGTATTTTGAATTCCATAAACTACTCAACTTATCAGCTAAACAATCGCTAGACTATTATAATACCAAGTTTGAAAACAAAACTAAAGATGAAGGTTTAACACCCCATGGAACTGAGAAGTCAAGTTATGCCATTGAAAGCGCAACTTATAAGCAGTTCAATACAGAATTACTTTTGACGGGACAGCAGTTATTTGGTAAGCTGGATTTTTCATACATAGCAGGATTCAACCGGATGTATTACTCTGATTACCTGTTATCAACCGAGGCCCGCAACCTTTATAATATGGATTTTAACCTTGGAGCAGGACAAGATATTACACGTATTCCAGTTCAATCTCTCAAAGAAAAAGAAGTACAATCAGTATTTGGATCAGCACAGTTTTATTACAATTCCTTCCTCAACCTGGAACTAACCGCCCGTAATGACTGGTCCTCAGCCTTACCAATCGGGAATAATTCTTACTTCTACCCATCCGTTAACCTTGGGTTTATTGGTACCAGCTTAATGGACAACCTAGGAGCTACTTACCCTGACTGGCTTGAATTTGCTAAATTGAGATTATCATGGGCACAGGTAGGTAAAGATTGTGAACCACATCAACTGGAAAATACCAGTAGCTACCAACGCGATAATAATGGAAATATTCAGATTATTCCAGATAGTGATACTCGTGTTAACAAACAACTTAAACCTGAGTTAACAACTTCAAAAGAAATAGGACTTGACTTGCGCCTGTTTAATAATCGTGTTGGATTCGATTTTACCTATTACGATGCTTTTACCGAGAATCAGATTCTTCGGGTTGATGAAGTAAAAAGTTCATCATTCAAATACAAATACATCAATGCAGGTAAAATCACAAATAGTGGTGTTGAATTAGCTGTTTATTTAACGCCAGTTAAAACACGCAACTTTACTTTTAATCTGGATTTCAACTATGCGCATCGTGATGATTTTGTTGATGAGCTTGATGCTAAAAATCCAAATGGCTATCAGTCGCTAGGTGAGAATGATATGATTAAAGTAATTGCCCGCTCAGGAGCACCTCTTGGTCAGATTATCGCTAAAACCAGTTACCAGCGCAATAAAAACGGCGATGTAATTATTAATGAGAGCACAGGGTTGCCACAGGTTCAGACAGGTAA
>NZ_CEXQWX010000187.1:0-11295 GCF_982718395.1 Carboxylicivirga sp. | reverse complement strand
GGAATACCAGTCCATAATGCCTGTTTAGGAACGTTACGCACGGTAGGATTTAATGTATCTAAACGGGTTGATACTTCTTTTTCGAAGATAATATCCGGGCCACCATCTGATACTTCACCGGCACCATCAAAGCTACGACCCAACATTTTATTAGAGAAACCAGCTGTTAATGGAATCTCGTGCATGCGAATTTTAGTTTTGGTACTTAAACCTGCAGTACCATTAAAAACCTGGAAACGGGTTGTATCTTCGGTAATGTTAATGGCTTTCGCAAAGGAAAGACTTTGGTTACTATCTGCTTCCAATAGTTCTACCACATGGTTTAGCGCCACTCCGGGGTTTCCTTCCACCGAAATGAGGGCTTTACCAACTTCGCTAATTTTGTTTATTTCTTTCCTTATCATACGGCGTATTCCTCCTGTAAAATAAATTTATCCACTGCCTTAGGTAGATGGCTTATCTGCTCTTCATTTATTGCTGAGTAATTCCAATCTCTCCACCATTGACGCAATTCATCAAACTTATGCTTGATCATCTCTTTTAGCTGCTCATCATCCATATCGCCTACCTGAAATTCGATATCACTGTCAATTAAGTTCTGAACTGCCTGATTAATAATCTCCAAACGTTCAGGACGAGTACAAGCATCATTTTTTTCAAAAGCATCTTGCTGCATCACACAAAAATCAATCGTTAAACCTTTTTGATATTGTATGTAATTCACAACAGGAACTTTCTTCAAACCAATGGTACTAATGGTTTGATCAATATCATTGGCTTCATTTAATGTGCTAAGCATCTTCTGACGATCTTTCCATGATACAAACCCATTATAAACAGATGTTGTGTATACTAACGGATCGATTGCCGGATATTTTTTGGCATCAGCACGATCCTGAGACAATCCCCAGAAACCTCCGGTTGCATCCATTGTAGCTTGCGTTACAGGCTCCTGGAAGTTACCTCCTGCAGGCGATACTGTACCAATAAAAGTTAATGATCCACCAGTTCCTAAGTCATCACCGGCACGTTGATACATTCCTTTAATCTGATCTGGAATATCCATTGGGAATGCTTCCGGTCCCGGGATATCTCCCTGGCGACCACTACGCTCACGTAATGCCTGAGCCCAGCGAGATGTTGAATCAGCCAGAAGTACTACTTTTTTACCTTGGTAACGATAGTACTCTCCTACTGTTAAGGCAATAAACACAGATGCTTCACGTGCCGCAACCGGCATAGAACTTGTGTTTCCAAAAATACACATACGCTTCATTAAAGACTCACCAGTTGTAGGATCTTCCAACTCTGCAAACTCTTTAAAAACCTCTACCGCCTCACCGGCACGCTCACCACATGCAGCCATAATTATAATATCGGCTACGGCATATTTACAAAGTGAATGCTGTAATACTGTTTTTCCTGCACCAAAGGGGCCAGGGTTACCAACCGTTCCACCATATCCTACAGGAGCTAATAAATCAATAACTCGTACGCCTGTTGAAATTGGTTTAGTTGGTATAGCACGATCTCTAAACGGGATAGGCATTTTTACAGGTTGACGGAAAGCTAACTTTAATTCATGCTTATTACCTTGCTCATCAATTACAGTGGCTACTTGCTGAGTGATATTTACCGAACTTTTTTCGATAATACTTTCCACCTTGCAAGGTCCAAAGCTAAATGGTACTAATATTTTATGATCGACTTTACCTTCGGGTACTGCTCCGATAGCGTCTCCACCTGTTACCGTATCGCCCACTTTAACACTAGGTGTAAAGTCCCACAAAACTGTTTCGTCCAGAGCAGGAGCATTCATACCTGGTTTAAGATAAGCGTCTTCTTCACTTAACTTATACAATGGATTCTGCAGTCCATCCCATACACTGGTTAAAAGTCCCGGGCCTAAAAGTACAGATAAAGGAGTACCTTTAAACACCACTTCATCACCAATTTTGGCGCCGGTTAGATCTTCAAAAACCTGCATTTCTACAATACCTGCATCGGCATTCTTAGGATCAGGCTGAATCTGCAAAACCTCCGCCTGGAGGAATTTTCCATCGACGGCAATCTCAGCAGTCTCCCCCATAATCACATCATCAAAGAATCGGGCTTTCACCAACGAATCCTGGATGGAAATAAGGTTTCCTGTCCTCTTTCTATTGATATCGTTCATAATTTATACTTTAAAACAGCTGGCTTTCTCCAACTGACTACCTATTACTAACGTTAAAATCGTACAATTTTAAGAATTTATTAATTAAATACTTAAGCGCACAACACTGTATCATTACTATTTTATAGCTACGAATTTGCATATCTGTTTATTCCCGGAGCTTAATTTGCATAATACGTTTGTTAAAAGCTGTAATACTATTAATTAACATTCTTTTTTGGGGAATCAAATATAGTTTTTTTGCTTCTTATCCAATAATTATTTAGATAGATTATAAGGAAGCAGTTTTTTAATGGTGATTAGCTGTAACGAATGTATATAATTAATCGATTAATTAGAAGATTAAACGTGTGAACGGTAACAATTTTCGAATAAAATAACATTAATTAATAATGAATTACTAAATCATGATATTTAGCAGATAAAGAGTATTTTATCCGCTTTATACCAATAAAAAAGCCGTCCCACCACAGGACGGCTTAGCAAAACATTAACCATAAAAACCAAATTCAAGCCATAAGCTAACAAATGGCCGAACTATTAGCCTTCTTAACCACTTCGAAGGCTTTTTCTATCTGATCTATCAGATCCTGCGGATCTTCCAGTCCAATACTCAATCGAACCAAAGAAGGTGAAATACCTAATTTCATCCTATCTTCAGGAGACACATCAACATGTGTCATGGTAGCCGGATGCTCAGCTAAACTTTCAGTTGAACCAAGACTCACTGCCAACTTAAATAATTTCAGATTATCAAGGAACATGAAGGCTTCTCTTTCTCCTCCAACTATATCAAAAGCAATCATTGATCCGGCAGATAAACACTGCTTTTCAAAAATCTGCTTCATTTCACTACCTTCTTCTAACATTCCAAGATAGTGAATCTTTTCGACCATTGGATGATCTTTTAAAAATTCTGCAATAATTTTTGCACTTTTTGCCTGCGCTTCCATTCTCACCTTAACGGTTTCAAGGCTTCTTTGAAGTAACCAACTGGAATTCGGGTCTAATTGGCTTCCAAAGAAAGTTCGCATGACCTTAACTTGCATAACCAAATCAGCCGAACCGGTTACTGCACCTGCAATAACATCACTATGACCTCCTATAAATTTAGTTGCAGAATAAACCACCAAGTCAGCTCCAAATTCTAATGGATGCTGAAAAACTGGTCCCAAGAATGTATTATCAACTGCTAATACACATTTTTTATCGGCTGTACTAAAATATTTAGCTACGCGTGATACCATTTCAATATCAATAATTGAATTGGTAGGATTACCCGGTGTTTCAACATAAACCATAGATGGCTTGCGACCAGGATAAGCTTTTTCAACGCGCTCAATTATTACATCTTCATTTTCACCCTTTACAAAACCAACAGCTCCAATATTAAATTGTGGTAGAACATGATGAATAAAGTGATCTGTTCCACCATAAACAGGATGTGAAAATAACAACACATCACCTGGTTTTACAAAAGAAAGGATGGTAGTAGAAATAGCAGCCATACCACTTGAGAAGAAAGCTCCGGCTTCAGCATCATCCCATAAAGCCAGTCGTTTCTCCAAGATATCCATATTTGGATGATTCAAGCGAGAATATATCATGCCCATCTCTTCGCCTTCTTCTTTTTCACGCAATCCATACGCCAGTTCAAAATAAGCTTTTCCTTCCTGGCAATTATTGAAAGCAAAAGTAGACGTCTGATAAACAGGGCATTTAACAGCACCTTGATGTTCATGCGCATCATATGCATGTGACATCATTAAACTTTCTGGCTTCATCTTCTTGCTCTTCATCGAAATATTTTTTAACAAATTTAGATATTAGCAGTTCTTTTTGCCATATTTATTCTATATATTGGTTTTTTATTCTATAATTAGTGCAATTTAAGGAATTTATAAACTTCAAACTATATAGTTCATGTCTGTTTCAGAAAAATATTCTCCAATTAACCTTGACGATACGGATAAAAAGTTGCTTAGCCTGTTACAACGAAATGCTAAAATGACGACTAAACAGCTGGCACATCATCTTAATTTGTCAACTACGCCTGTTTTTGAACGTATCAAAAGGCTGGAAAGAACGGGTGTCATCGAAAAATACGTTGCAATAATTAATAAAGAAAAAGTTGGTAAAGAACTGGTGGCTTTTTGCAATGTTTCATTAAAACAACATTCGCATGATGTGATTCGGGAATTTGAATCTGAAATAGCTAAACTGCCGGAAGTAATCGAATGTCATCATATTGCTGGCATGTTTGACTATACTCTTAAAGTTATCACCCAAAACATGGACACCTACCACAATTTCATTTACAACAAATTAGCTTCCGTCGATAATGTTGGGAATGTACAAAGTTCATTTGTAATGCGGGAGATTAAATCAGGTACTGAGCTGCATCTTGATTAGTCCCTTTTTGATAGTGGTAATTTAAAATAGAATAGCGTTCCCACACCTAACTCTGATTCTAATCCGACAGAACCATTCAATAGTTCGATAAGATTTTTGGTAATGGTCAACCCTAGTCCATTACCTGCATAAAGGTCTGAGTTTTTACTTTCAACTTTAAGAAAACGATCAAATATCTTTGATTGATGTTTAAGGCTTATGCCTATTCCACTATCTTCTACAGTAAATTTTGCAAGCGCACCTTCTTTCTCAAGAGTGACCTTAACATATCCTCGATCGGTAAATTTAAGAGCATTACTAATAAGATTATTCAGTATCTGTCTCAACCTGAAAGCGTCCGTTTTAAGGAAAACCGATTCTTCACTACAGACCAACCCATAATTAAGGTTTTTATTATCAACCAGTGTCTTCGAGGTTTTAAAAGATTCAAATACTTCCTGAATTAATATAGTAGCATCAACATGACTCCGTGCAATTTTTAACTGTCCTGATTCAATCATTGAAATGTCGATAATGTCATTTAACAAATGCAAAAGGTTATCTCCATTGGTTCTTATCAGGTGTGCAAAATCATTCTTTTCTTCATTACTAAATGAGTTATCCAACAATAGTTCAGAGAATCCCATAATAGCATTCATCGGGGTACGGATTTCGTGACTCATATTAGATAAAAATGCAGACTTCAGACGGTCTGATTCCTCGGCAGCTTCTTTGGCCAACTTTAGTTCTTTTGTTCGCTCATCAACAATTCCTTCGAGGTTCTTAGCCAGATTTTCGAGCTCCTCTTTTTGCCGGGCAATCTCGTCACGTTGACGGTGTGCAATATTACGCTGCAATTTAAATTCTTTCGTTCTAAGCTGGACTCGCTTCTCAAGAATCTCTTTATCTCTTTTATTTTTTTTATAGTACAATCTTGCAGCAAGATAAGTAAGCAGAAAAGTTACAGCTATAACAAGGCTAATAAACCAAGCTTGCTTCCACAACGGTGGCAGGATAACAATTCTTAATCGTTTTGTGTTAGCACATTCATAGCCTTCTGCATTCGTTGATCTGACTTCTAACACATAATCTCCTGAATTTAAGTTTATAAACGTCAGATTCCTTTTATTCTTAAGCGGTATCCAATCTCTTGAATTGGGCATCATCCGATAAAAGTACTTAACCTGAGAAGGCTCCTGGTAATCTAATGCTGAGAAATTAAGTGTAAAAAATCGCTCATCAGGCTCAAAGTAAATATTGTTGGCATGAATGAGCGAGTTCCTCATGACAACATTCTCAATACTTGACGAATCCCTGACACTAACTGTGTGACCGAATAATTCGAGAGAAGTGAAAAATATGGGAGGGCTATATTTTGATTGTTTAATGTTTTCCGGATGAAAGATGTTAAATCCATTTATCCCACCGAAGGCAAAACTACCATCAGAGAGTTTCTCTCCTGCAATATTGAACTCATTGCTTTGCAAGCCATCTTTGATATTATAGTTAACAACAGCCTCGTTTACTAAATTAATACAAGAGATGCCTGCATTAGTACTGACCCATAAACAACTATCGCTTTCAAAAATTCGATACGAAAAGGGATTTGCCATCCCGTTACTAATCCCATAACTTTTAACAACTGAATTCAGGTTGCTATCCAAAAGACAAATGCCTTTCTTCGTGGCTAACCAAATCTGATTCTGAGAATCTTCATAAACTGAATTGGCTCCTTCACTTGCTAAAAGTGTTCTATCAAAGTTATCATCAAAAAGATACAACAATGAATCTGATTCAGGCAAATATAAGTTGATTCCGTATGCAGTAGCTATCCATATTCTGTTTTTGTTGTCGCGGTGAATATCCCAAACCATCTCATTACTATATGAACCGTTTCCATGTAGAAAGGAATACCTTTTAAAATTTTGTTTCTTTCTATCAAACTTTGCATAACCAAATGCTGTACCTATCCATAAGTCTCCTCTATTATCGCTCTCTATTGCAAACACTTCATTATCTGGCAATGACAATGAGTCCTCCTCTTGATAAGCGAAAACATGATTCTCTTTTGTTACTTTATTGTGTCTGACAAGACCTCGCGATGTTCCAATCCACAATATTTCATTTTGATGATGCAGCGCCCATACTGAAAACTCAATGTCTTCTTCAAAGGGATGATATTTATTAAGTGATGCATTCTTTGGATCCCAGATTGACAATCCTTTCATAGTCCCAATCCATAGCTTACCTTTCTTATCTTCAGATAAAGCGAATACATTTGACCCATTAAGTCCTTTTCCATCCTTTGTTTGATAGTAATGTATAAATTGATCATCTGACAGATCCCAATGGATGCATCCACTACTTTTCGTTCCTATCCAAAGGTGTTGGCGATCATCAATAAATAAGCACCGTATGTAATTCTCTTTAATAGAATGTATATCAAAAGGATCGTTTTTAAAATGTTCAATCTGTCCATTGGGAAAAACATGTGACAAACCATTTAAACCACTGCTTAACCAAATGCCCCCTTTTCTATCCACTTCAACATCACTGAGTCTGACATCTTTCAGGTACAACAGTTCAAACAACTCGTTTTGAATATCAAACTCATAAAGACCTCCTCCTGTTGCCAGCCATATATGATTATCGTCTTTTCCAAATATTATCTTTTCAATGATATTACAATTGCTTTGGTGGGTATCATCGAGTGGAATCAAATACTTTTTATATCTTCTCTCCTTGGTATTGAGTTTAATTAACCCCTGCCCATAAGTACCAACCCAAATGTGTACATCATTAACTGACAATATAGACGTTGCGGCCACATATGGAAATTCACCATTTGTTTGTTCACTAACTTCAAAATTGTCAAATTTCTTACTCTTAGGATTAAAGATGCTAATACCGTATGATGATGCAATAATTACGTTACTATCATTATTAAAGCATAAATCATAGACAAAACCGGATGAAATACAATTTTCAGTCCCATCATATGTATAATGAGTAAAGTGCTCATTACGCGGATTAAATACACTCAATCCACCCCCATTGGTTCCTATATATATCAAATTATTTTGTCGATCTTCTAACAGGCAATTAATTGAATTATTTAGTAATCCAACCTCCTGATGATCTTTTGAAGAAAAAACCGTAAACTCATTCCCGTCATATCGGTTTAAACCATCTTCAGTGCCTAACCAGATAAATCCTCGTTTGTCTTTTAATATACAATTGACTGTACTCTGCGATAAACCCTCTTCTATTGAGAATGAATGACTGGCATAACGTTTCACTTGCGAGTCCATTTGAGGATAACTTACAAGCAACAATCCCAGTATTATTAACAGTTGGCGTATTCCCTTATACTTCTTCAATATCAAATGCTAATGTTGCTTTATAAAAGTAGTGAAACTTGGATCTTTTACAAATTGAATTGCCAAACAAACAAAACCAATAGTCCTTTGTTAGTTGACTAAGTAATTAAAAAATAAAGTACATGAATATTATAGAAAAATTAAACTGGCGCTACGCTACTAAACAATTTGACCCTTCAAAAAAACTTACAGAAGAACAGGTTAATTTTATTATTGAAGCAACCAACCTGGCTCCATCTTCATTTGGTTTACAACCTTTCACAATTATTGTGATCGAAGATGAATTGATAAGAAAACAACTTAAAAAAGCGGCCTGGAATCAGCCACAAACAACTGATGCCTCACATCTAATTCTATTCGCTGCCAATACAAATCTATCTGAAGATGATGTTGATGAATTCTTGAAACGTATCTCTGAAACCAGAAATATACCTATAGAAGCTCTTGCTGAGTATGATAGAATGATGAAAGGTTTTATTAAGCAAATGTCTAAACAGGATGTTATCAACTGGGAAGCCAAACAAGCTTATATTGCATTGGGACAATTAATGGTAAGTTGTGCTATTGAAGGTATCGATACTTGTCCGATGGAAGGCTTTGATAAAGGCGAATTTGACAAGATACTTGGACTTACAGATAAAAACCTAACTTCAGTGGTTATGGCTGCTGTTGGTTTCCGATCTGATGATGATCAATACCAAAATCTGCCTAAAGTACGACGAGCGGTTGATGACATTGTAATCAATTACTAATTATAAAGAACGGCTTGCATTTCTTTGCAAGCCGTCTCTATTTTATTTAGTCTTCTGTACTCATCGATGGTGGATAGGTTTCTTCGCTTACCCCTCTTTTTTTATTTGGAGTATTACCCATTTTGAAATTCAATTCTCCCCCTTTTAATAAGTCGTTATGCCAGATAAAGTTTTTATCCAATGGCTTACCATTAAAACTTAAATTCTGTACATATACATTATCTTTCCCATTATTCTGGCTTGATATTTTCAGTTTATTGCCATTTGGTAAACTAACTGTTACCTTATCAAATATCGGGCTCCCAAAAACATACATATCCTGACCTGGACACACGGGGTAGAATCCCATAGCACTAAACACATACCAGGCTGATGTTTGTCCATTATCTTCATCTCCACAATAACCATCCGGATTTGGAGTATAAAGTTTATCCATTACTTTACGTACCCAATATTGTGTTTTCCAAGGTTCTCCGGCATAGTTATACAAATAGGTCATGTGCTGAATAGGCTGATTACCGTGCGCATACTGGCCCATATTCATAATTTGCATCTCTCTAATTTCGTGGATTGGAAAACCATAGTACGAGTCATCAAAAACAGGTGGTAATTCAAAAACTTTATCCAGTTGGCTTATGAATCCTTCATTACCGCCCATTAACTGTTTCAGTCCTTCTATATCGTGAAATACTGACCATGTATAATGCCAACTATTACCTTCGGTAAATGCACCACCCCATTTGAATTCGCTAAATGGCTCCTGAAATGTCCCATCTGCATTTTTACCACGCATTAATTTATTATCTGGACAAAAGAGGTTTTTATAGTTTTGTGCACGCTTTTTAAACAAGTCAATTTCATCCTGAGGTTTACCAAGTTCTTTTGCCAATTTGTAAATATTATAATCGGCAAATGCATACTCCAGAGTTCGGGCCGCATTTTCATGTATATCCACGTTATAAGGCACATACCCTAATTCATTATAATAGGAAGCTCCATAACGCCCGACAGAAGTTATCTCTTCATGATATCCCTTTGTGTTTTTGATAATCGCCTCATATAGGGTTTCGATATCATAATCACGCATTCCTTTAAGGTATGCATCAGCAATATTGACAGCAGAATTTGAACCAATCATACAACCACGATGACCAGGGCTAGCCCATTCAGGCAGCCAACCACTTTCTTTGTAAGTATTTGCGAGTCCCTCCATTATTTGGTTATTCAACTCAGGATACATAATGGTAAAGAATGGAAAGACGGCTCTAAAGGTATCCCAAAAGCCATTATCGGTAAACATGTAGCCGGGAAGAACCTCTCCATTGTAAGGACTATAATGAACAACTTTATTATCGGTATCATACTCGTAGAACTTTCGCGGAAATAACAATACACGATATAAGGTTGAGTAGAATATTCTTTGCTGATCAATTGTCCCTCCTTCAACTTTTAACTTACTAAGCTCATTATGCCATGCTATATAAGCTTTCTCCTTTGTTTGATCAAAAGTATCATTACCAATTTCCCGTTTAAGATTAAGGTGAGCTTGATCGTAACTAATAAATGAAGAAGCTACTTTAGCATGAACTTTTTCGCCTTTTGTAGTCTTGAATTTCAAAACTGCTCCTACATGAAAACCATCTTCTTCTAAGGAATTACCTAACTTATCACTATTCCAGGTCTGAACGTCTTCAAACTCCTTATCAAAAATGACTATAAAATAATTGTGAAAGTTCTCAGGAACACCACCTGAGTTGTTCCGGCAATAGCCAATAACTTTTCTTTCTTCAGGAATTACTTTAACAAATGATCCTTGATGAAATCCATCTACCAATACATAACTCGATTCATTTTCCGGAAAGGTAAAACGGAATTGAGCAGCTCTTTCGGTTGGTGTAACTTCCACGTCAACATCATAATCTGCTAAATATACTTGGTAATAATGTGGCTTTGCTGTTTCTGCCTTATGAGAAAACCAGCTTTCTCGTTCTTTTTCTTTGTACTTTAGTTCTCCTGTTACAGCCATGAGGCTAAACGCTGCATAATCGTTTATCCATGGACTTGGTTGATGGGTTTGCTTAATGCCTTTGATTTTCTTGGCACCATACTGATAAGCCCAACCATCACCCATTTTATTGGTTTGAGGTGTCCAAAAATTCATTCCCCATGGAGTTGCAATAGCCGGATATGTATTTCCATTTGACAGGGCAAACTCTGAATCAGTACCCATCAATGTATTAACATATTCTACCGGATCTTCAACTACTAAACACGTTGTCACAGGTTTATTACAGGCAAATACAACTAATAAAGTTGAAAAAATTAATACTCCCTTTTTAATTTGTCTCTTCATAGCGCTTCTTATTCACATTACATTGCAAATAACAGAGCTTTTTAGCTGATTGACAACTCCAACAACTTAAATATTAAGCAAAAGAACAAATAGAACCAGAGTAAAAACATTTATCCACCGACAGAGAAAAACGGTTTTAAAGTCGGATTATTGAATTCACAATTCATTAAGTACTTTGTCGAACTTCTTAAACACAAAAAACCCCTTATTCGGATGAATAAGGGGTTTCTTAAAAAAAAGGCG
>NZ_CEXQWX010000186.1:0-11315 GCF_982718395.1 Carboxylicivirga sp. | reverse complement strand
TCGAAATTCATTATGTCATTTAATGTTAGAAATATTGATGATTGCATTGAAGTAGCCAAAAAAGCAGGAATAAGTTGCGTATACCACGGTGGTATTTTTGAAACATGGGGGACATTTAAAATCCGGGAACAGGATTTTCCTGATGGTTACCAGTCGGTTCGGGAATGTTCCGATAAAGCAGAAAAGCATGGTATCAATCTCGGTGCTCATACTTTAACTAACTTTATTACAACGAATGACCCAATGGTAACACCTAAGCCCAATCCGGGATTGGTAATGGCGGGCATTACCCGGTTAGAAGAGGGAATCACAGAAAGTGATACCGAACTATTGTTAGGTGATGAGCAAATGCGTCCGGCTTATTATGAACCCAATTTGGATAAAGCCAACCCAAGATGGAGAGAGCATACAGCTGTGCGTATTGGTGACGAAATTATTGAATACTCTTTTGCAACGGCCAATGGTCAATTGATATTAAAAGATTGTAAGCGTGGTGCGTTTGGAACAAAAGCCGTTGCACATAAAAAAGGTGAGCAAGTGGCTCGTTTAATGTCGCATGCTTATAAAATATTTTTCCCAGATATCAATCTACAGGATCAAATGGCTAAAAACCTGGCTAAATTCTTCAATGAAGCAAATCTAAAACGGATTAGTTTTGATGGACTGGAAGGTGGACTGGCATGTGGTCATGGTCGTTACGGAGGGGATCGTTTTATGAAAGTGTTCTACGATCATTTGGATAACCCAAATATTGTTGCCAATTCATCAAATGTTACTCATTTCGGCTGGCATTATCTATCAAATGAAAGCTGGGGTGAACCATGGACGTCTAAAAACTTTAGAGAAGCACATTTAGATCATCGAATCAGGGTACAAAAAGGATTAAAGGAAGATCTGCTACCCCGCAAGATGGGACAGTTCAGTATCAATAGCCGAACCACGAAACAAGACATTGAATGGGTGATGGGCTTAGGTGCAGGCTATGATGCAGGTGTTGATTTCTACATCAGTCCTAATATCGAAAAGTCAAATAATGAAGGTACAGCCATCCTGGAAGAAATTAAAAAGTGGGAGAATGCCAGAATGGACGGAATATTCACAGAAGAACAAAAAGAAAAACTGCGTGATCCTTTTACCTTTTATGGCTTAGAAGTAAATGAAGGTAAAGCTAAATTAGTATTTATCGAATCCTGGGCACCTGAAGGCGGAAAAGCTCATGGTATGAATGATAAAAACAGTTTACCTTCAGAAATACTTAAAAGTAGCTCAGAAGCTCCTGTTTCTTTCGACTATAAACATGTAAACATGACCACAGAACCGGGGTTGCCTACATCTACCACCTGGGAATATTATTGTGCCGGCAAAAAACAGAAGCTGCACTATGCCATTCGTCTGCCAAAGGAAGCCAAAGAAAGTGTTAAAGGCATCTACCTGAAAGTTGGAACGCAAAAATGTGAAATACCTGTCACCCTTAAGCCGGGCGAATACCTGGTTAATAAGGGAGATGAAACGATCTATCATTGTAATGAAAAGCATGCCGTATTAAAGAAATTGACGCTTCAGGATGCCTCATATACAGCAACAGAAGGAAAGAACTTAATCGAATTTGATTATAAAGGAAAAGGAAGAGTAGCAGGACCCGAGATGATTGTGAATTTTCAGACGAAGAAATAATAATAGGATTCGTTAGAAAAATAACATGGATATAGCGACCTAAGTAACGTAGCTTGGGTACCCACCGGCATTAATGGAGGAAAGAAAAATTTGGTATCAAGCTGTTCATCTTTAAATTTTTCCCGTAATGTTGCCTTGGTGGGTAAGCGAGTACTTGAGTCGACGGCGTTTTTGTCTACTTTTTGTGCTGTAGGCAAAAAGTAGAAGCCACAACGGCTTGAGTTGAAAATAAATAATGAAAATGAAATTGCCCTGATAAGATGTATAAATAATAAAAAGTGATAATCCACATAGTTATGAAAAAAAAGATATTAACCATACTTTTGCTGACTGGGTTTACAATCGGCCTATGGGCACAACAACCCCTTCCGAAATACGATAAAGCAGCGGTAACAGAAAAAAACGACTGGCTGGTTAAACCCGTCTCACAAACAACACAACTGTATCAGGATGCAGACGGCTACCTGGTGTTATCCAATGGAATTGTGAGCCGAACCTTTGCAACAAACCCCAATGGTGCCACAGTAGGACTGGAGCATTTGCAAACCAATGAATCATTTCTTCGTTCGGTACGCCCCGAAGCTGAGTTACAGATAGATGGAATGACCTTCGAAGTGGGAGGATTGAAAGGACAACCCATTCATAATTATCTTTTGCCTGAGTGGCTGGATGAGATGACTAACAATCCATCAGCATTTCAATTGATTGATTACGAGGTGGGACCAACAAAGGAGCGCTTTCCATGGAAAAAGCGAATTGAATGGATGCCCAAGGATATGCCATGGCCTGCACCTGGTAAAGAATTGGTATTTCATTACCGCCTGAATGATGAAGCCATTAAGCGATTGGTGGCTACCATGGCCTCAGATGCCAATCGTTCAGTTCTGTTAAATGATCAGTTTGAAACCTTATCGGATAACTGGAAACGTTATGAATCAAAGGCCCATGATCGTAACTCCTTTATTAACGAAGGCAAGGCTGGTGAGATTATGGCACTGGCTAACACCGCTGTTTATGCCGAGCAAGAGGTAAAGCAGGGATCAAGTGTGTTTATGGCTAAAATTAATCCGGGTACCGACAAGAGCGTTAGCTGGGGGCCGGGAATAGGTCTCGTATTTAAGAACCAGGTGTTAAAACTTAATTTACGTCCCGGTCATAAGGAATTTGGCTTTTACGATGGGGAGCACGAAACACGCATAAAAGGCATGAAGACCGGTGAAGCGGTATGGCTGCGCCTGGAGCAAAAAAGTGAGACGATCATTGCTACTTATTCCTACGACCGAAAGAGCTGGACACAAGTGGCAAATGTATCAGTTGGTGAAAACAAACCACTCAAACTGAGGGTTGGAAAGATGGATTGGGCAGGTAAAAACAGCGATCATGGCGATAAAGGAGAACGAGGACGGTGTCTGGTTGAGGCTGTAGAAGTACTTGGTGAGGTGGCTGCAGGCGCACAGGATGCACAATTGACAAACCTGAATTACCTTAAAAACCTCAAGGTTAGTGTGCATCATGAATTATACGATGGCTTACCTGTATTTTGTAAGTGGGTAACTGTAGAAAACAGTTCAGATCGCGAGATAGTTATCAACACTTTTAAAAGTGAGATACTGGCGGCTACGGAACCCAAGAGTGTGGTTGATCCGAAAAATGCCTGGACCAAACCCAATATCACCATCGAAACCGATTATGTGTTTGGTGGTATGTCTGATGAAAACGTTTATAACTCAAGTGTAGCCTGGAACAAAGATCCACTGTATAAAACACAGGTTAATTATTCACGTGTAACCCCTTGTTTGCTGGAAGCCTATCCTAAATATGGTCCGGCGCAGGAAGTTAAACCAGGTGAAGTGTTTGAGACCTTCAGGGTGTGGGAATTGCTGAATGATACCTGGGACAGGGAGCGTAAAGGTTTAGCTCATCGTAAAATGTTGCGTGCCATGGCACCTTGGGTAACTGAGAATCCAATATTGATGCATGTGCGTAAGGCGGATGATAAATCGGTTAAAAAAGCCATAGACCAGTGTGCTGAGGTGGGTTTTGAAAAAGTAATCATGACCTTCGGTAGTGGTTTTAATGCCGAAGATGTTTCTAAAGCTAACCTCGATCGCATGAAAGCATTGGCCGATTACGCCCATTCGAAAAACATTACTTTAGGGGGCTATTCATTACTGGCCAGCCGTCGTGCACCCAAGGGCCACAATGTGATTATGCCTGAAGGCATGCGCCCTCGCTTTGGTAATTCGCCTTGCATTGAAAGCAAGTGGGGGCACGATTATTTCGATAAGCTTTACAAGCTTTATGAATATACCGGTCTGGATAATTTTGAGCACGATGGTTCCTATCCGGGAGATGTTTGTGCTTCTACTGAACATCCCGGGCATAAAGGATTGGCTGATTCGCAGTGGAAACAATACAAACGTATTACTGACTACTACAAATGGTGTCGTAGCAAAGGTATCTACCTGAATGTGCCGGATTATTATTTCTTAAGCGGAAGTAATAAAACAGGCATGGGTTATCGCGAAACCAACTGGTCATTGCCACGTGAGCAGCAAGAAATTATTGAGCGACAAAATATTTACGACGGTACCTGGGAGAAGACGCCTTCCATGGGCTGGATGTTTGTGCCATTGGTGCAATACCATGGAGGAGGAGCAGCTGCAACCATTGAACCTCTGAAAGAACATTTGCCACATTACGGACAGCGTATGGCCAATTTGTTTGGTGCCGGTGTGCAGGCCTGTTATCGTGGACCTCAATTGTACGATGCTCCGGAAACAAAAGCCTTGGTAAAAAAATGGGTGGATTTCTATAAACAACACAGAGCGATATTGGATGCAGACATTGTACACGTACGTCGGGCCGATGGACGTGACTATGATGCCATCCTTCATGTTGATCCCTTTGGTGAAGAAAAAGGCCTGTTAATGGTATATAACCCTTTGAACAAACCTGTTCAGAAAACGATTACCGTGAACCTGTATTATACTGGTTTGGAGAAGAGTGCCATGATCAGCGAGCAGGATGGAAAAGCGAAAAAGTACAAGCTGGATGGGCAAGGTAATACAACTATTCAGTTAAATATACCGGCCAAAGGAACCACCTGGTATGTGATAAAATAAGAGATGTTTATATTACCTCATAATCCCCTTAAAAGGGGATGTTGGCCTGTAAGGTCAATACATAATAGCGCAGGGCGAGAAGCCCTGCGTTAAGAAGTACTACAAAATAAAGCACTGTAGGTGCGATACATTATTAAAGCTTTCATTTTTGGGAATAAATGCTCATTAAGTGATGAATGAAAACATTTATATGTGCCGGACTTACAGCTCTAAAATTTTATTATCCGCACTAACATAGCCCTTACGGACTATGCTATTATGTATCGTCCCCTTGGGACTAAAATAGAATTCGATGTATGGCCTGTAATGCTTGTTCCGCCTTAGCGGAAGCCTGTACATAATAGCGAGGGTGAAGCCCTGCAATCCTAAAAGGCCTGACAGGTTTCGAGAACCTGTCAGGCCTTTCAATATTACCAAATTAGGATTTATAACGAACGTTTAAGCTCGTCAATCAACCCTTCAGTTGTTGTATTGTATTTATTATTCAGGTATTCCTCAATTGATCGCTGAGAAAAAGCTATTTTAAATTCAGAAAATCCAATTTTATCAACCAGATATTTAGTAAAAACACCTGAAACAGGATAATTCTGTTCTTTGCTAAAAAAAGAAGTACCTCCGTTTAAAAGTTCTTTGTTTAATAATTCAGAGTGTTTTTTAGTTATTTCTAAATCATTAATAAAACTGTTTTTATTTAAAATATAATCAGTGTATTGTCTGAAACCTTCGTCAAATAATGGGGTCATATAGTAACCGATTTTTTGAAAGATGATACTGTGTGCCGTTTCATGTTCTATGGTTGCCAGATCGACATTATATGTATGCAATACATTGCCCATGCATTTCCCCCATACAGTACTCCACATCGGAGCAGCAATAAATTTTTGTAGCTCAATCCTGTCAGCATAGATATACAGTTTCATCTTATTGATATTGCAGGTATCCTCGTTTAGACAATTACATAAATTGATAACATACTCATCCAAGGAGTCAGTTAATGTATTAGCTATTGAATCAACGTTCAATGCTTTTGCAATATTCAGATCAAAAAATAAGGTTGATTTTTTCTGAAAGTACTGACTTTTTAGCTTTCGAATATCATTAATATTCTCTTCTTGAGAAACAGAGCTTGCATATCCTGAATAGCTTATCTCGTGGTCACTAAATATATAAAACTGATAGGCACCAACGCCGTAAATAGAAAAAGGACTTAAAGTGTTTTTATTATTCTTGCAGGTGTAAAGTATTTTTGCATTATCAGTTAAGTAATAAAAAGCATCATTATCCTTATCAAATGCTTCCGTTTTAAACAAAAATGACTTTTTCCCTACTTGTATTGGTATTTCTGAATATGTATTCCTGAATTTAAAGATGGCACCGTAAAGTTGTAAGTGTTTTTCAAAGTCTGCCGGAATAAGATCGCACTCCTTTTTGTAAACAAATGTTGGCTTCTTGCCCCAAAAAATTAAACCTTCAACACCTTGTTTGTCACTTAATGATATGGATTCTGAGTCAGGAAATATAACAAGAACTGTATCTGTTTTATAGAACTTTTGTACTAACTCAAAGTTTTCATCCATTGATTGAAAATAAGGGGATTGGGCGGTAAGTTGGTTTACTAAACCAACCAACATTAAAAGGGATATTAAAAGAGGGTTTTTCATTGTAAATTTTCTCAATATGACAAACCACAAGAATGGGCGGTTACAACAATCAGGCAAAAAGTGTTTAAAGATTTTCAGTATATGCCTAGTCAAAAGAACCCGTTATTGCCAAAATGATTTGTAAACCGCCATTTCAGAAGTTGTTTATTCTGATTTTAATTCTGTTGTATATGCTATAAGATTGTTGAAACAAAACAAGCCCTACGTCAAATAGTCTGTTTCTCTCCAACCGCTGATAGCCATAATCTGACCGCTCATCGGATAATTATTACCACTTATCGGCAAAATCTAACCATTTAAAACTAATGAACTTCGCGCTTTTTTGCATCATTAATTGGAGCGTCCCACTAAGTTTTATTCAGCAAAGCCTCCAGCTTGTTTATGGGATCAATATAGATATCCTTGTGGATAAAAAAACAAACATAAGACATGCAACTTCAATATTTGTAATATAATGCCCACTTTGGTGCTTCGCCCAAACCCGACTTACTGCTGAATCAATTAAGAATACTCAATTCTTAATCGCTGGTAATCAACTTCCGGGTATCTTTTTCGATTACCAATCCGATATATCTATTCAGCAAAAGCATCCTTGAAAGTGCGGTGGTCCGTCTCATTGGCGAGCCAGCTAAGGAGTGAATGATAAATCGTTTAGCAGAACATCAATGAGGCTTGCCCTACATTGATAGTGATGCTTATTATTTATCAGAGCGCATAGAAGCATCAATGAGACTAGCCTTTTTTATTTCCTTTTTTGGTAATGAAAAAAGGAAAACCCGTCTGGTAAGACAATGCATTCCTGAATCTTTTTGCTATAGATAACACTAGCAAATAAATTATTACTAAGGCATTTTTTAGAAATGAACTTAACCCACAGCAATTAAAAGTAATCCTGGTTTTACCTAACTATAAATCAAACAAAAAAGGGCACCAAATGGCACCCTATAACTTTTATCAGCTTAAAAATTTAATTACTACCAGCCTCAATTTCTTCTTCACTATTGCTGCGACGTCTTACTAATTCATTAGAAGCGTCAATTATTTTACCCAGATTGGTATTTAAGGTCATGTATGGTTCAGGGTTCACCATCATCATACTACGTAAGTATAATACCAATTTGCTGTTTATCAACTTGATTAACTCCCTTTTTATGGCTGTGGCACTCTTTTGCAAATCATTAATGCCCTGTGAGTCAATCCAGCGTTTTCGGCACTTTTAAACTGATCCTGCTCGGTTTTTAGCTTATCAATCAGGCCTTGCACGCTTGGTAATAACTCAATATTTGCTACCATTGAAGGTTCTTCCAAATCAATAAATAAAGATTCCAACTTAGTGGATTGGGCCGTGTAATTGAGTATGGTTAGCTCCAGTTTATATTTATCAAATACCTTACTAACCGACTCGGCTGCCTTCCGAACGTCAGGATCGAGGTGATGCTTGTAACCACGAATCAGGTAGACAACCGAGCGATAGGTATCATCGCGTGAGTTATCGAAAGCATCCAGTTCCGATTCAATCTTATTTCGATCAATGGCAATCACCAATTGATCGCGCAGTGCCTTAATTTCATTTTTCATTAGAGGTAGATGAACATCTTCGGCCGGAGCCGCATCGAGTTCAACCACAGTTTTTGCTCCCAAATCGGCAGCATCATCACCACGAGTTCCGTGGTCTACTTTACTGATTGTATTCATACGCTTAGTTTATGGATTATTATTGTGCTGATAAAAGTTATTTCATCGTTTTCGTATTGGCATTAATAAACCTTTATGGTCCTCAGAAAAAGAGGCGACATTAATAAATATTTACATGCTCGCTGGAAGTAAAACACCCCGTGAACAAATCTTTACGCCTCTGCTGGAAATAAAACATCTTGTTAATAAACATTCATGCCTTTGCTGGGAGTAAAACACGCCGTTAACAAATCTTCATTGCTTTGCTGGGACTAAAATACCTCGTAAATAAACCTTCATACCTGTTTTACAAGAAAAACATCAAAGCTATCAGATGCTAATAGCTGATCTGTGGCATTCGAGATGAATGATGATGTTAGGGAAATTTGTTTTATATTTGATTATGTGTTGAATGATAGATCGAAGAGGTCTTTAATTGTTTAGTCATAATAATGAGGTTTTATTGGTTAATGACTTGAAGGTAAAAATTATATAATTAATTACAAGTGAATTGAAGCTAAAATTGTATTTTTTTCATACTGCAAATAGCTGTCATGTCACTCAACAGCACAATTGATCGGTATTAAAGGTCTTTTGGTGTACTAAAATTTTTTTATGGAATTTTCATGCTAGCTATTAAAGAGAGAAAAACAACTGATGGACTTAGCGATAATTATAAAATAAAGACAATAATATTTACAACTACGTTAGCGATTATTATGGACAAGTGATGATATAATGTTTATAAGGAAAATCATTAAGAAAATAATTTGTAATGAGTGAAAAGCTAGAAAAAACCGTTAATGCCATAAAGGAATTGGTAGCTCTTTTTAAAGTAGAAAGAACAGTTTACTTGGTTATTACTCTTATATCTGTTTTGGTACTTATAGGAACAGCGATCATGCTGATAATTCAGAGTGAAAGCCAAGACAATACCATAGCTGTAACGGGACTTTTTGGTTCAACAGGTGGTATTGTTTATTCTACGGGAAGATTGCTTAAGATGTGGTCAGAAGCGATGCTATTAATTCAAAAAGTAATTGAGCAGAAAGATGGACAATAGAAAATTAAAAAGAAGATCTAGACAAGGAGCCTTAATTTCGTCTATAGGTTTCTTAATAATATTATCTGCTTTTGGATTTGCATCATGGAAGTTGAAAAGCTTAAATACAATGATTGCTCAAAAATCGGATAAACTCAATGTGATAAATAAATCTGTTGAATCAGGAACAATTAAACAGACCAAATTGGAACAAATTATAGCAGAACAAAAGAAACAGTCTAATGATTTAGAAAGCCAGTTGTCCGTCAAAAATGAAAATATTAGATTGTTATCAGATAATCTTCAATTGCTGGACAAACAAGTCGCAAGATATAGAGAAAGACTGGTCGAGAAACAAAAATTGGTCAACACCCTTAATGATAAGATTGTCAATAATAATGATTCCTTAACATATTTAAAGAAGCAAGTATCTATTGCACAGAATAACCTGAAAACAAAACTCGATTCAGTAAGACTGAAGGAGAAACAAATTTTAAATTTGAATATTCAGCTGAAAAAATTGGAAAGTGAAAAAAATGCTTATAATAGCTTTTTAGAGAAGTACTCAAATAATAATGTCACAAATATTATCCCAAAAGCAACATCAACAAAAACTGGAAAATATTACAATTTTAAAATCTGGCTTGATATACCAGCAAATAAATTAAGAAAAATAAGTAATGTTACTTACTTTTTCAATCATTCGAGTTTTAGAAACCCAAAAGTTGTAGTCGATTCTCCAAATAATAGTTTTATGACGGAATATATCGGTTGGGGGTGTCTTGACAATATGCCGATAATGATCACATTTAATAATGGGAAAGAAGAAACAATTATTTTCAAGATGTGCGAACATATTAATGACTATTCCATTCCAATAAAGGGAGAAAGCAAAATCCCTCAAAAGGGAAATAATAATCGCAACAATGTATATACAAAATAGGTGTGATAGCAGTAAATATATGGGTTGTAGCCCGCTTCAAATTCTTTACGGCTTGAAAGATTTGAAGTCCGCAATCGCCTACTTTGCACATACTAACCATCAGCAACAATAGCAAATGAGTCATCCGATAAAATATCGTTTTATGACAATTAGATTAAAATTACTTTTTGCTTTATCATTTTTTACTTCCTATGTTCTTGGTGGCTCAATTCAGGATATGGCCTATTCTTCCGAACATATACAATCAATTTCATCGGCTAACGGTTTTGTGTCGTATTGGGATATTCTATTGTATATTCTTTATCTATTACTTGTGGTTCCTTTTATTTACCTAGGATATTTGAATAATCATAAACTTCCTGCCAATAAGAAACCATATCATTTTAAAGGAGAGTATAATGCAAAACACATCATAGAATACGTTGAAGGACTCGAAGTCTTATTTGGTAAAAGCTTTCTTAAGTTTAAACAGTTAATAGAAGAATACGATAAAGACTCTGAAGGTGACCTAAGAGAGCATGCTGAAGTTATGGACAGCATAATTTTATGTATTAAGCTTAATGGCCGAAAAAGATTGACCGTATTTTGGGATTATTCCGACACCTTTCTTAAGGCTATAATTCTATTGTTGCCCGTGATTGGGGTTGCCGTTGTTGTAATCTCCCATAAGTATTTTGGCTTAAGTGGACTTGTGATGGGCTTGATTCCAATGATTTTCATTATGCCTATAATGCTGACCATATTTTCCTATTTTTTACAATTTTCAAAGTACATTATTAGAAAAAGAGGAAAAACAGTACCTGCTTTAAATCTTGCGTTCTTTGCTATGGAAGCTTTAATTAATAGAAATATTAAAAGGTCTTACGATAAAATAACGCGAGACTACTATTACCACACTATAATTCATAAATACAACAATGAAGTAAACGCGAATTCTGGTTTTAGTGGTGTACATGTACGCACTAGCAGTTCTATTTATGGCAATTTGAAGGAATTGACAGTAGGTAGAAACTAAAATGCGGTTGCCAATGTGTATAATTCATAAGGGCATCAAAGGTAAGCGAGTAGCATCATCCGCACCAATTTTGGGTAGTAATTTGATTAGTTTGAAACCTGCAATCCCTTACGAAATCATACACTCACCGTCAGATTGTCTAAAAACCTAAAAGACTTGTTTTCTAAAGGTTAAACTATTT
>NZ_CEXQWX010000185.1:0-11361 GCF_982718395.1 Carboxylicivirga sp. | reverse complement strand
GCGGTATATTTCAATATCGTTAACGTAAACCAGATTTTCATCGTAATTACCTCCGCGCACACGATATTGCGAACTAAGTTCATTATTTGAGGTTACGCCCATTTGACTCTTAACCAGGGCTTCTACATTTCCACCGCCAGCATCGGGCAGGCGGTTAACCAGTTTTGGATCGATTTTAGAAAAGGATTGATCAATCATCTCACCTTCAACGTTTACTTCAGTTAAACTTTCCTGTTTGATGGATAGTTTGATATTTAACGTTTGAGCCTGTGATTGATTCTTAATTTCAATTATTTGCTTATGATACCCGATTGATGAAACTTGTATGTTAAAAGGAAAGGAAAGCGATGTTGAAAAAGAAAATTTCCCATTTTGATCAGTAACTCCGCCATCTTTGCCGTCAACAATACTAATGTTGGCAAACGGGATGGGCGCATTTAAGCTGTCAATCACATTACCTTTTATTGTTACTTTGTTTTGGGCAAAAACTGATGATAATCCACATAAGGTTACTGTCAGGTATATTAAGGTCAGAATTTTTTTCACAATGTTTGTTTGTCGTTAGTTATTGAGAATGACTGAGTTTGTACATAAATGTTCTCAGCTAAATCGTCGTAAAAATAGAAAGGAATTATATATCAAAAAAATAGAATTTATATTTCAATCCCTTCGCTATTTATTAACGAAAACAATTGGTTTTTCGTATCTTTACTTTATGGAGACAAAGATAATTGATAGCCATCCTACCCTTAAAAAATCAGAAGACCGTTTCAAAAAAGTAATGGACTCTCTTGTTGCATCTTTTCAAATTGAAGGAATACATTTTGAAGAGGAGGATTTGAAGAAAATAGTTGGCAAGTTAGAGAAGGAACTTAAAAAATAGCACTTATTATTTCCGTCATTGGTTGGTAGTTATGGTCGGCAGCTGACTGAACCGCAATAATGTATTGTTTAAATTGCCGCTGAGTAATTTTATAAAATCCTAAAAAATCATAGCCTTGCTTAACTGCCATCATATTAGCCAGTATTCTTGCAACACGACCATTGGCTTCCCTGAAAGGATGAATAAACAGAAGTTCAGCATGCACATGGGCGATGTCTCTTATTAATTGCTGCTTATCTTGATAGTAATCTGGTAACGATTTAAGAACCCGTTCATCAAAATCATGGCAGATTTTAGGCAGAAACTTTGCTGTAGGAAATAAAAAACCACCTTTAGTCATATTTACCGTTCTGAACTGACCGGCAAAATCATATAAGTCTTTTAAGGATAATTGATGAATTCGCTGAATGTATGCAAAATCAAACTTTGTATGTGTTGTTAATTCTTCCAGTAATTGATATTGTGCCTTAAGGAATCCTTCAAACTCAACTTTGTGAATAACATCAATAGAAGTAATTCCTTGTAAGTTAGGTAATACTTCATTTTGATTATCATCACCAGGTACTTCATATTTGGAATGCAGGTAAGGCATTTGTGTTTTTTTAAAGAAACGGATAATCAAATTAGGCTTAAAAATGAAAATAGGCAAGAAAAAAGTCATATTGGTATTGAATAATAATGATTCTATCTTTACCCGTACGTTTAAAAAGAGATAAGAGATTATTATGAAAAAAGTTCTGATAATGTTGGCTGTTCCGCGTCAGCAATTTGAGCAAGTGTTAACTGGTTGGGAGATTATATACCCTGAAAACGAAGCTTTTACTCATAAGGAATTGCTGGAAAAGGTGGTTGATGTTGATGCAATTGTTACTGTTTATGGTAATAAGATAAGTAATGATGTGATTGATGCTGCTTCGCAGTTAAAAATGATTGCAAACTTTGGCGCGGGCTACGATAATATTGATATGGACTATGTATCAGATAAGGGTATTGTTGTTACAAACAGCCCGGATCCGGTTACTGAACCAACGGCCGAATTAGCTTTAGGACTAATGATCTCAGTCGCCAGACGAATGGGGGAAATGAATAATATACTTAAAAATAATGAAGCACTTCAATGGGGAGTAATGCGTAATTTAAGTACTACACTTGTAGGGAAGCAACTTGGTATAATTGGAATGGGGGCAATTGGTAAAGCGCTGGCCCGGCGTGCTGTTGCTTCGGGAATGACAGTTGTATATCATAATCGAAACAGGGTTGATGATGAGACAGAAAAGGTGCTGGGAGCTTCTTATCTGAGTTTAGATGAATTACTGAAAAGTTCCGATGTGGTTTCATTAAACATGCCATTGACGGCTGAAACAAGAAAGATGATTGGGCAGTCGGAATTGAAGATGATGAAATCAACTGCCTTTTTGATTAATACGGCACGCGGCCCTGTGGTTGATGAACAAGCCTTAATTAAAGCTTTGGAAAAAAAGGTGATTGCAGGAGCTGGTTTAGATGTATTTGAAAATGAACCTTCAATTCCGGATGAATTGCGTCAATTACCAAATGTCGTATTAATGCCGCATTTGGGAACAGCAACGCATGAGACAAGGGGAGAGATGTCATTGTTAGTGGCACAGAACATCAAATGTTTCTTTGAAGGAAAAACGCCGCCCAATAAAGTTAATTAGAGGTTAGTGATTAATGATTAGAGATATTGGAAATGGTTAGTTAATTGAAAATTTGAAGATTAATGCCTTGTCGGACGCATACTTATAATACCATGTAAAAGTCTTTAATCTTATGTCTTGCATCTTAAATCTTTATTTATTGAAAATTGTAACATGCCATAAAATATTGATACAGTGATAAAACAGGTTGAAATTCGTTTGAGGGATAGGGGTAGAGGTTTCCATTTGATAACCAGTGAGGTTGTATCCGCTTTGCCTGAGCTTCCGCAGGAAGGATTATTGAATGTATTTATTCAGCATTCGTCAGCTGGATTAACGCTTAATGAAAACGCTGATTACACTGTTCGTGAGGATTTTGAAACCACTTTAAATAAATTGATTCCAGAGGGTGATCCTGATTATCAGCATACTTTGGAGGGTGATGACGATATGCCAGCTCATATTAAATCCTCAATTGTTGGCGCATCATTAACAATACCAATTACCAATAGTCGATTAAATCTTGGAACCTGGCAGGGAATTTACCTTTGTGAATTCCGTAATGTGGGCGGTTCCAGAAGGCTCGTATTAACGATTTATTATTAAGAACGGTTACAAATTATAACCCGTGATATATGTCATTAATAAAGGGTTTAGATATTTGTTATTTAGCGACCAGAAGCAAATAAGTAATAATATAAAACCAAATAAGCACAATGCAAAAGTTATTATTGTTAGGAGATGAGGCAATAGCGCAGGGAGCCATTGATGCCGGACTTTCAGGAGTTTATGCATACCCTGGAACGCCATCAACCGAAATTACAGAGTACATTCAGGATTCAAAAATTGCAAAAGAACGCAATATTCACAGTAAATGGTCAAGTAACGAGAAAACCGCAATGGAGTCTGCCTTGGGTATGGCTTATGCAGGAAAGCGTGCAATGACCTGTATGAAACATGTTGGACTGAATGTAGCTGCTGATGCATTTATTAATGCTGCAATAACAGGTGTTAATGGTGGATTTGTGGTTGTGGCTGCAGATGATCCTTCAATGCATTCAAGTCAGAATGAGCAAGATAGCCGTGTATATGGTAAGTTTGCCATGATTCCTATCTTAGAGCCAGTTAACCAGCAGGAAGCTTACGATATGACCTATGCAGCTTTCGAAATGTCAGAAAAGTTCAACGTACCTGTGATGATTCGTATCACTACCCGTCTTGCACATTCCCGTGCAGGAGTTGTGCGCAAAGAACTTTTACCAGAACGTGAAGTAAGTTTGCCAAAAGACCCAACTCAATTTGTATTACTTCCTTCAATAGCGCGTCGTAACTATAAGAAGTTGCTCGAGACACGTCCTGATTTGGAGAAAATCTCAATGGAGTCTGGATATAACTCATATACCGATGGACCGGATCGCTCTTTAGGAATTATAGCCTGTGGTATTGCTCATAACTACCTGATGGAGAATTTTCAGGAAAGAGAGTTGAAAAATCCTGTATTGAAGCTATCGCAATACCCAATGCCACGTAAGGATATTGAAAGAATGGTTGAGGAGTGTGATAAAATATTAGTATTGGAAGATGGTTATCCGGTTATTGAAGAACTGTTGAAAGGTTACCAGGAAGCCGGAACACCGGTTATTGGTCGATTAGACGGTACTTTACCACGCGATGGAGAATTAACACCAAATATTGTGGCTAATGCTTTAGGATTTCCGTTTGAGGAAGGTGACGATGTGCCAGAGTTAATGGTTGGTCGTCCGCCTGCAATGTGTAAAGGATGTGGTCACATTGATGCATACCAGGCCTTGAATATTGCTTTGGAATCATATGGTCCGGGACGTGTATTTGCAGATATTGGTTGCTATACCTTAGGAGCACTTCCTCCATATAATGCTGTTAACTCTTGTGTTGATATGGGAGCTTCGATTACCATGGCAAAAGGGGCTGCTGATGCAGGCTTATTACCGGCAGTTGCAGTTATAGGTGATTCTACATTTACACACTCAGGGATGACTGGATTATTAGATGCAGTAAATGAGAATACGCCAATCACAGTAATTCTATCTGATAACTATACAACTGGTATGACTGGCGGACAGGATTCGCAGGCACTTGGTCACCTTGAAGAAATTATTGAAGGTATCGGTGTTGATCCGGAACATATTCGTGTATTTAAACCAACAGCAGCCAACCTTGACGATATGGTGAATATTATCAAAGAAGAATTTGATTACCAAGGCGTATCTGTAATTATTCCACGTCGTCAGTGTATTCAGACTTTGCGTAATAAGAGTTTGGTGTTAAAGGTAAAAGAGTTAGGATTGTAATTTAGCTGTCGAACTGTTAAAAAGTTGAATTGTCGAGTTGATTAATAAATTCGCATTGCTATTTATTCTCAATTCGACAAATAAACAAATCATCAAATTAACAATAATTATGAAATCAGATATAATATTAGCAGGTGTTGGAGGACAAGGAATTTTATCCATTGCTGCGACAATAGGTATGGCTGCTGTAGAGAAAGATTTACACCTGAAGCAGGCCGAAGTTCATGGAATGAGTCAACGTGGTGGTGATGTACAATCTCACCTTCGTGTTAGCAGTAACCCAATCGCTTCAGATTTGATTCCGAAAGGTAAAGCAGATATCATCTTATCGGTTGAACCAATGGAATCATTGCGTTATTTACCTTATTTATCCAGAAAAGGATGGGTGGTAACAAACACAACTCCTTTTGTCAATATTCCTAACTATCCTGAGATGGATGAGGTAATGGCGAAGATTGCTGAACAACCAAATCACATTGCCATCGATGCTGATAAAATTGCAGCAGAGGTAGCAAATAAACGTTCATCAAATATAGTGATGTTAGGAGCCGCTTCACATTTTATCGATATTGAATTCAGTGCTTTAGAAGATGGATTGCGCAAAATATTCGAACGTAAAGGTGATGCCGTTGTAGAGTCTAATATAAATGCATTACGGGCAGGACGCACTGCGACCGAAGAAATATTAGCAAGTAGAAATTAAGCTCACACAATAACAGACATATCAATACAATAAACCGGTTGCTTAAAGTAACCGGTTTTTTTTATTTATTAGAACAGCCTTGTATATAGTGAACCCATATAAGGGCAGGATATGTACTCTTAATAGGCTAAGGATTGTGCCCTTGGAAGGGCATGAAATTAATTCTTTAATGAGTTACTCTGATTGTAACTCATAAGTTGCTGACTACGCTGTATTAGATGTTGATCATGGTACGATAGATATAGTCGCAGATTTACTTTGGTTTAATACCGTGGCGCAGATTTGTAATGAGTGCTCACAGGTCTTCTTGTATGGTGTTATATGAATACCAGTCATCACGATTTTTTTCGAAATTTAGTCAAAAAATAAGTTGCATTCATCAGGCAATTTTGTGTGTTCACATGTATATATTTACATGTTTACTTTTTGCTTACCTGTTTCGTGTATCCTTTCTGATATACAATCGTAACTAGTCCAAAGAAAAAAAGGATTTAACCCATACAAAAGGTTTATGAATAGTTTACGTAAGTATTTAGCATTGATAATGCTATTAAATTTTGTCGTTATCGCATCGGCACAAGAAATTTGTGATGATGGTATAGATAATGACGGAGATGGTTTAATTGATCATTTCGACCCGGATTGTGACGGGGATGCAGGTGGAGAATATTTTTATTTCGGACAACCGGTTCCCGGATGTCGTGAAAAACCACCAGTATTAGATAAGTATACTTTAGTTCAGAAATTTAACACTAAGGTTGCCAATTCACCCGATCCTGATAACCCAACACATGATTATCCTGTTGATCAAAGATGTGGTGTATTTATTGGTGATCTGGATGGTGATGGAGTGCCTGAGATGGTGGGAATGGATGCCGACGGCACTAAGCAATTAAGGGTGTTTAGTGGTATAGATGGAACTCATTTGGCAAACTATTCAATTGATGCCAGAACCTACTCTCAGCCTGCCATTGGTAATGTTGATCCTGCCGATGATAATTACGGAGATATTTTTGCAATAACAGACTCAAAGCAGCTGATAAGGTTGGAGTATAACTATAATGGTTCTGATTTTGAATTAATCCAACGGTTTATAAACACATCTGAGTTAGTTTATAGCCGTGGGCAAAGTCCACAATTAGCCGACTTTAACATGGATGGTACACCGGAAGTATATGTTGGTAACATGATTTATAGTGCTATTGATGGTAAGCGATTTATTAATGGAGAGGATGCCGGACATAACCGGGGGTGTCTATCTAATAACACCGGGGATAAAAATGGAGATTCATGGCCAATTGCCTATGATGTTTTTAAAGAAGGAGATGTAATACCTAATGGTGGAGGAGCAACCTTTGACAGTAAAGCAAATGGTTTAGAACTTATTGCGGGTAATAAGATTTACTTGGTTGATTTTGATCCATCTGGAGCAACCGATAATGGGTCGTTAACAGAAGCAATTTCAGTTTCAGTTAGTGATCTGACAGCAGGAAAAGAAGATGGTTTTACAAGTTTGTCGGATATTAATGGAGATAATAAAATTGATGTAGTTGTTACCGCCTCTGAAGGTAGTGCAAAAATTTATGCTTATGATCCTTATTCTGCCACTCAAATTGGAACAACCTATGATATAGGTAATAGCTCAACAAAAGCCGGGCGTTGCAATATTGCTAATTTTGATGGTGATCCTGGTGTTGAAATTGGCGTTGCCGGAAAACATGTTTATCGTGTAATCAAGTATAACACTGATTTGAATACATTTGAAACATTATGGAGTAAAGTAGGTGATGGTACAAATGATGGAAGCCAAATTTTTGATGGATCACAGTTAACGGGATCAACAGTTTTTGATTTTGAAGGTGATGGTTCAGCTGAAGTGGTCTATTCCGACGAGCATAATTTATATGTATGGAAAGGTACGGATGGTACTGAAATGGCAAAAGTATCTTCTCCTTCAGGAACACGTACAGATTATCCATTGGTTGCGGATGTTGATGATGACGGTCAGGCCGAAATTGTTATTACAGCTCAGGATACTCCGGCGCCAGGAAATAGTCCCGGAGAAAGTTTTATAGCTGTATATCGTTCTAAAGATGCTCCCTGGGTGGCAGCTCGTGAAACCTGGAATCAGCATGGCTATTTTGTAACCAATGTTGGTGCTGAACTGAAAATACCTGCTCAACAACAAGAGATCGTCAATTATAACTTCTTTCAGGAGTTCAACGATGCTTTTAACGGTTTCCTTGTGCAAACAACATTTTTAACGGATTGGGCTGAACCTACTTTTGCTGTGGGTGACCTGACGACAGAGAACGTCCAAATTAGTGTAGATGAATGTGTGGCTCAACGAAAAGTTAGCTTTACGGTAACATTAGAAAATAATGGTGATTGGAAAACACCTCGAAATACACCGATTGCGGTATTTGATGGAGATCCTTACGTGACAACAGCCCGTTATCTTGGGACTTTTTATACATCTCAAAATGTGGAGGTCGGTCAGTCAATAGATGAAACCTATGAAGTGGAGGATTTTGATGATGGTAATGGAAATGCGGATGGGTATATGGATTTATATGTCCTGGCTAACCACTATGAAGAAACCTTGAATGTTGGAGATCTTCTGCCAGAACCATTGGAGAAAAATAATTCTCCAACTCTGGAATGTAACTATGTAAATAACGTCGGTTTTATCGTTAGCATTAAAAACTGTCAAATTACTAAAGCTCCGCAAATTGATTTAGATAGAGACAATAGCGAAGGAACAGACGGGCATGACTATACTGTAGCTTTTGCCATTAAAGATGATGTGGCGGATGTATTACCTGTAGCTATTTCTGATACCGATAACCTGATAGCAGATGAAGATGGTGTTACCATTAATGGAGCGAGTATTGTGTTGACTAATCATCCTGATGGTACTTCAGAATCAATTAATCATCCTGATGAAGGTACCACTGTTGGTTCGATAACAATCACTGAGGTTAGCGATTGGGAAATTAATCTAAGTGGTTCAGGTACTTTAGCAGAATACGAAAATATTATTAAAGCCATTACCTATCGTAACGATAAAACCTCCGGGGTTCATGATGAAAATCGTATTATTAATGTTACAGTTGAAGATCCTGATGGAAATAACAGTAATACAGCGGTGGCTACTATTTTACTAAAAGTAGAACCTAATCTTGATCTGGATTCTGATAATTCTACAGCTTCAGATCGTGATTTTAATACTTCATTTACAGAAAACGGTAGCGGTACACCTGTTGCTGATACTGATGTAATTATTAATACAGACGAAGATATTAGCTTACAAAGTGTAAGTATAGAGTTAACCAATCCTCTTGATGGTGCTAAAGACCAATTGTTTGTTGATGGTAGTTTACCTGCTGGTATTAGTATCACAACCGAATACGAAAACGGTATTAACCTTTTAGAATTATCCGGAGAGGCATCAGCTGCCGATTATCAAACTGCTTTACAGCTGGTTAAGTATGTTAATAATTCTGATAATCTAACTGTAACTGACCGAATACTGGATATTAAAGTTAATGATGGATTTCTGGAAAGTTTGATAGCAAAAGCTACAATAACAATTGTTCCTGAGAATGATACACCTGTTGTAAGTGGACCAGGTAGTAGTTTAACATATGTAAGCGGTCAACAAGCAGTTATTCCTACTGCCACAGTAACAGATGTTGATGATGCAAATATGGAAACCATGACAGTGGTGTTTACTGCTGGTTACGATGCCGTTAATGATCAGTTAACTTACAGTGGTTATGGAGGTTCACTTGTAGTTTCTTCAATTACAAATGGCTACCAGGTGTCAGGCACAGACTTAAAGTCAGAATATGAGGCCTTTTTAAGTAGTTTACTTTTTGAAACCACATCAGGTTCTACAGCTACCAGAACGCTTTCTGTTATTGTTAATGATGGAGACGATGATAGTGAAGCTTATACACGTAACATAATCATAGATACTCCAGGTAATGATCCTCCTGTAGTAGCAGATGAAACCTATTATGTAGACGAAGGTGCTTTGCTTGATATTAGTGCAGCACTGGGCTTATTAAGAAATGAGACAGATCCGGAAGGTGATAATTTTACGGTTTCAGCAGTTGATGGAGGAATTATTGATCCTTTGGCAGGTACTTATGGTACTTTAGATTGGGCATCTGATGGTTCATTTAACTATACTCAAGGTGGTAATTCGCCACTTGGAGTTGGAGAAACTTATACCGAGACATTTAATTATACAGTTTTGGATGATAATGCATCACCGGAATCAGCAAGCGGAACCGTTACTATTATTATTAACGGTGTTAACAATGATCCGGCTGCTGCCAATGACAGCTACACTGTTGGTGAAAATGGTTCAATTAACATCAATGAAGCAGATGGACTTATCAAAGCATCAGGTGGTGCAGGAGAAGATACTGATGAGAACAGTGCTGATGTCTTGATTATATCTGAAATTGATGGTGATATAACAGGTCGACTGAGTGGTTCATATGGTGAATTAGTTTGGAGTGCTGTCGGAGATTTTACTTATACACCAGATAATACGATTGTAGCAGTAAATCAGATGACCGCTTCTGATAACCTGGTAGAGACATTTACATACACCTTGTCAGATGGTAATGGAGGTACTTCAACAGCAGATATTACTATTACCATTAATGGACAGAATGATGCTCCTGTTGTTGATAATGCCATTGATGACCAAATTGTAGATGAAGATTTTGTAAGTTATACAATTAATTTAAATGGTGTTTTTGGTGACGCTGAAACAGTTGATAATGATCTTACATTTGATGTTAGCGGTAATACCAATATTGGAATAAGTATAGCTAATGGTGTTGCTACAATAAGTAGTACTTCTGACTGGTTTGGAAGCGAAACTATAACTTTTACAGCACAGGATGAAGCAGGAGATACAGGTAGTGATGAAGTTGTGTTTACTGTTAATCCAGTAAATGATGAACCTTCATTTACAAAGGGAACAAATCAAACCATATACGAAAACACTACAGGTGTTCAAACGGTTTCTTCATGGGCTACTGCTATAGATGCAGGAGCAGCAAACGAGTCTGGACAAACTTTATCATTCAATATTTCAAATAATAACAATTCACTGTTTTCTACTCAACCTGCTATTGATGCTTCAGGTAACTTAACTTACGAGTTGGCATCTGATACTTATGGCGTTGCAATAGTAACAGTAAGTATATCTGACAATGGGGGAACTGATAACGGAGGTGATGATACAAGTGATGATCAGACTTTTACTATCACAGTTAATCCTCAACCTGAGGTAACCCTTTCAGCAAATCCGATAAGTATCTCTGAAGAAGGTGGGATAAGTACTATCACCGCGACCTTATCTGCAACAACAACAGAAGCTGTTGATGTAACGATAGGAGTAACAGGTGGAAGTGCCAGTGCCTCCGATTATAGTCTGTCATCCACAACGATCACCATTCCGGCCGGAAGCTTATCAGCCACACAGACCCTGACGGGAGCGACTGACGAGGTTTACGAAGACAGTGAAGATGCTGACGTTGAGATCACAGCTGTAAGTGGCGGAAGTGCCACCGAGCATTCCACCCCTCAAAGCGTAACGATCACGATCACGGATAATGAAAGCGCACCGGTTGTGACACTATCAGCTTTACCAACAGGCATTTCGGAAGAAGGCGGCGTAAGCACGATAACAGCGACTTTATCCACAGCAACAACAGAAGCTGTTGATGTAACGATAGGAGTAACAGGTGGAAGTGCCAGTGC
>NZ_CEXQWX010000184.1:0-11471 GCF_982718395.1 Carboxylicivirga sp. | reverse complement strand
CAGGATCATCTGCCACACCTAATATTACCATATCAGGTCTGTCTTCAGTTACACAGTATTACGTTAAGGTTTACGCATATAATATGTGTGATGGAGAAGCTTATTTTGAACAAACAGGCCGCTCGGTTAGTATTTATACTTGTGGAGCTCCGGCTGATGGAGCGAATAATTATCTTGGGAGTAGCGGTGGTACATACGGCACTCATTCTTTAAACACGGTATATAATCGCAATGGGGCTGTTGAAGCTACGGGCTTACTTTTGTACATCAACACAGAAAACAGTTTTACCGACCCGGATGTAACATATGCTAACCTACCAACGGCAAATTCTGTTTATTCGGGCACAGGACAGCAATTGTATCATATAGGAACATACACCAGTAATTTTGCCCCGGTTACCGGACTTACTCCCAATACCACATACTATGTAAAGTCATATCCTTATTACACTTGTGGGGGAACAACTTATGTGAACATAAATGATACAAAAGTTGCCGCATATGCAACATGTAATTTCTCTGATAATTTAGCATCCAATCCGGTTTTTGGGGCTATTTCCAGCAACAGCATGGAATTAAATTCATTTACAGCCCTTAGCCCAACAGCACCTGCAACCGATCCCGAAGGTTATATTATCAGAATGAATACAAGCAACAGCTTTAGTACATATGCCGATGGTGCAGCTTTACCAACCGGGGACACCGCTTATGGAGGTTCCGGGGAACAAGTTGTTTATGCCGGCAGTTCTACCAATCCCAATCTTACCATTAGTGGTCTTAACGCCAACACCACCTATTATTTCAACATAGTCGCTTATTATCATGCATGTGGAGTAATTAGTAAAAGAAGATACCAACAGGATGGTTACAGTTTTTCAAAATCGAATGCAAATGCAGTAAATACGTCTATTGCGTTTTATGATATCACCAAAACAGTAGGAGATGCGGATTTTGACCTAAGCGCTACGGCTTCAGATGGAAGCACGGTTACGTATCAAATCTTAAATCAAACAGGTTCAGGTACTTCTCTATCAGGGACAAATAATGAAACAGTAACTCTTGGTACAGCAGGAACAGTGACCATAGAAGCAACTGCAAATGGTGTATCTGAACAGGCTACTCTCACCATCAATCCTGTTGAAACGGCTAGTGGTTTTACATTTGCAGATCAAGTTATTTCCCTTGTAAACCCAACAGACCTATCTGCTTATGTAAGTGGTGCAACAGGTTCTGTTAATTTTGAGATTATTGGAACAGATTATGGGTATAGTATTTCAGGTTCTGATCTGAATTGCGGTCCGCTGTCGGCAGAGATCATCATTCGTGCAACCGATTCGGGTACCGGAGAAACCAAAGATGCCATATTCTACATCTGGGATGGTACCAATAATGCACCGGACATTGCTATTGACGAACCAGATTATGATACAGACCTTGGCCTGGGAACTACTACTGCCATAACTCCGGCACGTACAATGAATGATGGTTATTCTTACGCTAACCTATCCTATGCAATAAAATCATACCCTTCAGGAAGTTACAAAAACAGTTCAAACGAAATTGTAACAGGCCCAATTGCAGGAGAGCTTGTTATTACTATAACAGCAACCGAAGATGTCAACGATTTTTACCAAAATAACACATCAAGTATTGATCGCGTTTACTACGTAAAAGCCAACCAAGTAGTGACTTTCGATGGTGCTCAAAATACCATTTCAAGTACATATGGCGATTCACCGTTTACATTGGTAGCAAGTGCAAACACAGGAGGATCTATCACTTTCACAAGTAACGATCCATCGGTTATCTCTGTTTCGGGTAGCACGGCTACCATCAATAAACCGGGGTATGTTGAGCTGGTTGCAAACCAAGCCGGAAACAATACTTATTTTCCGGCTAGCACAGGTTTGTTCTTTACGGTGAACAAGGCTTCAACCAGCATTGTAGCTATCCCTGCACAAACTTATACTTCTTCAGGCAGTGGAATACCTTTTGTAGCTTCTGCCACAGGCATTAACAGTGAATCATTACCACTTAAAACTACTTATCGTCTTTCGGGAACTTCCAATCCATTTACTTCTGCTGAGCCATCGGCCATTGGTGTTTACGATGTGGAAGTGAGATTAGACGAAAGTGCTTTGGTAAATTACAGTGACCCGGGAGTAACAAACGGTACCCTGGAAATAACGGCCGGTATTCCCATTACCCCTGCAGATATTGCATTTAATGCACCGGCAAGTTTGGTATATGATGGTACTGCCAAAACATATACGGTTACGCCGGATAACGGACTAAGCCCGGCACTTCCACAAAATGATTTGGAACTTACCTACGAAGGGCGAAATGGTACAAGCTATACAAGCAGTTCTACAGCTCCGACAAATGCCGGAGACTACACGGTAACCGCCACGGTAAAAGCTTCAAATGCCGATTATGCAGGAAGTGTAAGTGAAGATTTTACAATTGCTCCTTATACAACTGTCATCAGTTTAAACTTACCTGCAGGCAACCTTGAATACACAGGTATGGAGCAAGGTATTGTTCCAACGGCAAACGACCAGGAAGGTAACCCGACTTTAAGTTTAATTACGGAATACAGCATTACAGGAGCTAATAGTTATAGCACTACATTACCTGTTAATGCAGGCACATATCATGTAAGAGTAAATATAGATGCAACAGAAACAAACTATACAGCAACTGAGACCACCGGTTCGTACACAATAGATAAACAAACCCAGGTTATCACATTTAATGCTATTGCAGAAGTAGCCTGTGGGCAAACAAGTATCGACCTTTCGTTATATGCAAGCACCGATAGTGATTTACCGCTTACATTTACAAGTAACAATTTGTCTGTAGCTTCAATTGCTGGTAATATTTTAACCATTAATGGAGCAGGAACGTCAACTATAACGGCTTTGCAGAATGGAAATGGAAATTTTGATGCCGCAACCATGCAAAGTCAAACACTTACTGTTGCAGCGGTACAGGAAAACTATACGGTAGATAATCTTTCAGATGTTTTAATATGTGATGGAACTCCTTATACATTACCGGCATTAACAGAAGGTAATTATTTTTCAGAACCCGGAGGTTCAGGTACTGCATACAATGCCGGAGATAATATTTCAGCATCTATGACCATGTATATTCATGGTGTTTCATCAACCAGTGCCGCTTGTACAGATGAAAGCAATTTTAATATTAGCATCAATAACCCTCAGGCGGATAACCTGCCTGATGTAACTGAAATTAACAGCTATATATTACCAACCCTTTCAAACGGAAATTATTATACCGGAGCTGGAGGAACAGGCACGGCACTTAGCGCAGGTGAATCCATTACCTCTTCACAAACAATTTATGTTTACAGTAATGATGCAGGTTCGGGTTGTACTACAGAAAGCAGTTTTGATGTAACCATCGAAAAGCTTAGTGCATTACACTTTAACGGAGGAGTGTCCGGCTGGGATTATATTGATGTAGCAGATAATGCAAGTTTGGATTTTACAAACAATTTCACCTTTGAAGCATGGGTGAACTTTGATCAGGTTGATAGAATAAATGACGGTTGGGACTGGCAATGCCTATTTGCCAAATCGCGTTACACAGAATCGTATGCTTTGATGATGTTGACTGATGGACCAAGTAAACTCTTACGTTTTTACCACCCCGGTTTTGGAAATGGATATACAGACTACAACTTTACACCAAGTGCCAACACTTGGTATCATATGGCTGTATCGTTAAGTAGTACAAAAGCAGCAATTATAATAAACGGAACAGAAGTTGCCTCACAAACGGGCAGCGGAAGTTTGACTCCTAATAATAATTCTTTAATAATTGGAGCAGGTGTAACAGCCGGTGGTGATCCTTATCCGGTAGATGGAATATTAGATGATGTTCGTTTCTGGAGTATTACCCGCGACGCAGCAACCATTAATGCTGAGAAACAGATGGAATTGACAGGTAACGAATCGGGTCTGGTATTATACTACAATTTTAATGAAGGGATTCCCGGAGCTGACAATACCATAATTACAACTGTAAATGATCATAGCGGTGAGAACAATGTTGGTACATTAAATGCTTTTGAATTAACAGGAACGAGTGGTAACTATGTTGATGGTTCTACCAATGGTGTTGGAATGGGAACGTCTCAATCCATTACATTTAATGCACTTTCCAACAAAACATACGGTGATACAGACTTTACACCGGGAGCCACGGCTTCTTCAGGTCTAACTATAAACTATACAAGTTCGAATACTTCCGTAGCCATTGTTTCCGGTAATACGGTAAGCATTGTGGGTGCAGGAACTACTGATATTTATGCTTCTCAGGCAGGTGATGCTACCTATGATGCTGCCCCGAATGTAAAACAAACGTTGACAGTAAATCCGGTAGCCATTGAAATAACAGCAGATGCTAAAAACAAATACTTAGGTCATGCTGATCCGGATTTAACCTACAACATTACAAGTGGTTCGCTAATTAACGGAGACTTATTAAGCGGAAGTCTGGTGAGAGAAACCGGAGAAACTTCAGGAACATATGCCATTAATCAAGGTACATTAACCGCCGGAAATAATTACTCAATTAATTTTGTGCCGGGAGAATTTACCATTGAATCATTGATTCCTCAAACTATTTCATTTATCCCTATTGTAAACCCGGTATATGGTGATACAGTAATAACAGGAGTCAGTGCATCATCAGGTTTAGATGTTACCTTGACAAGTTCTGATCCGGCCATTGCGAGAATATGGAATAATTCTATCATTATGGATAATGTGGGTACTGTAACCATTACAGCCTCGCAGGCCGGAAATGCTGAATATTTGGCAGCGACAGATAGTGTATTGACATTCACAGTAGGACCGAAATTAATAAATGTTGTTCCAAAGGATACAACCATACAGTACGGATCGCTCTATTTACCAAATGATGGAACCTTACGTTATCCGGTTGCATTCCAGGGATTAGTAAAAGATAGTGATACAACCACTTTCGAAAATTTTCTGCCTGATTTACGGGCTTATGTTAGTGACCTTAATACACCAACAGTAGCAAGGACACCAGGTACTTACGATCTTGTTTGGGATGGGACCAATAAACCGGCCTTCATTGATCATTCAGGAAAATATAATATAGCTACCAGTGGAACCGGAAAAGTTACAGTAGTTGCAGCTCCGGTAACAGTAAAGGCAGATCCTGTATCAAAAGTGTATGATAATGGAGCCACTGCAGATCCGGCACTGACCTATACATTGGATAATTCAGGACTAACGAACAATGTGGGAACCATAGATTATAGTAGTGACTTTGCATTATCAGGTGCTTTAACAAGAGCTGCCGGTGATAACGCAGGAGTTTATCCTATCAGTCAGGGTACACTGTCAGCCGGTTCAAACTATGCCATTAATTTCGTAAGTGATGATTTTGAAATCACTAAGGGCATTGTCACAGTGGAATTAAATCCACTATACGTCGACTTGCAATACGGCGAAAGTTATCCGGCGGGTGGTAATCCATTGTTGACTTACTCCGGTTTTGCTTCAGGAGATACAGAGGCTTCGTTGAATACCTTGCCGGAACTGACTACAGTTGTAGACGAAATGACCGATGCAGGCGTATACCCTTATACCATTGGCGGCGGTGTAGATGACAATTATGCATTCAACTATGTTAACGGTAATATCACGGTTTCTAAGCGAGGCTTAATGGTAAGCTTAGATAATTTGACACTGACTTATGGCGATCCACTTCCAACAGATCTTAATTATTCTGTAACCGGATTTGTGAATGGAGATGATACTTCGGTATTTACCAGTCAGCCTGTTATGGGTTACAATACATCACCTACTGATGCAGGAACGTATAATTCAGAACTGAAGCTTGTAACCGCTTTCCAGGCAAATAACTATTTCTGGGCCGGAGAAGCACGTGGTACCTTAACCATCAACAAAAGAGACCTGATTGTTACTCCTGTAGATACAACTTTGGAATATGGAGCCATTGGGGCAAACAGCTATCCGGTTACCTATTCAGGATTCCAATATGGTGAGGATGCAGATGTGTTGAATATTGGAGTTGGAAGTCCAACGGTAACATTCATCGATGAAACTTCTCCTGCTTTATATTACAACGCAGGTGGCGTTTATAATAATGCCATTAAGGTAGAAGCAAGTAGTCAGGCAGCAATGACCGGCAATAACTACAACCTGGTATTTGAAACAGGTCAGCTTACAGTAACTCAAAGGCCAATCACCTTTACTGCTGATGCAAAATCAAAAGTTTATGGTGATGCAGACCCGGCTTTTACTGCTCAACTAACGGCCGGAAGCCCGGCCAATGGTGATGCTGTTAATACCTTTGGTTTTAGCAGGGCTTCAGGAGAGAATGTAGGTGATTATTTTATTGATGCGCCCGGAATTAAGTTGAATAACTCAACCGGAGCAGATGCAACAGCAAACTATGATATTACCTATGTAGGAGATAACCTGAGGATTGGTCAGAAAACTATTACAGTTACGGCTGATGCCAAGACTAAGGTGTATGGAGATCCTGATCCGGAGCTTACTTATCAAATTACAGGTGGATCATTAGTAGGTAGCGATGTGTTTACCGGTAGCTTGACTCGTGAGGCAGGAGAAATTGCTTCTACAAGCGGTTCGATGCACTCAATAGATTATGCAATTGAGCAAGGAACGCTTGAACTAAGTAATAATTACAATCTTACTTTTATTGGTAATGAATTAACCATTAGCAGAAGAGAGTATACATATTCTGTTGACAATACAACCATTACATACGGTGATGCATTCCCGGGATATAAATTTACTACTGTATCCGGCTCATTAAAATCAGGAGATTATCTTGATTATATATCAAATGATGATCGCTATCGTGTTGTTCAACAAGCATTGGGTGTAGGAACACATTTCGTAGGTCCAGCACTATTGGGGTCAACAATTGAAATAAAAGATGCGTCGGGTGTAATTGTCGGCTTAAATTACTATTCTACCTCTGGAAATGCTACCATGCATAACCTGACAATAAATCCAAAGGCAATTGAAGTAACTGCCGATGCGAAGACAAAAACGTATGGTGAGAACGACCCTGCTTTCACGTATCAAATCACGAATGGTAGTTTTGTTTCTACTTCGAATGGGACCGATAGCTTTACAGGCGGACTTAACAGGGCTGCAGGAGAAAATGTAGGTAATTATGCAATTACACAAGGGACACTTGACAACAGTAATTACAACATTACATTTATTAGTAATGATTTATCTATTGGACAAAGAGCTATTGAGGTAACAGCCAACGATAAAACCAAGTTTTTAGGTTCTGCAGATCCTGCATTGGATTATACCATTACCGGCGGAAATCTGGTAAATTCAGATGCTATTACAGGAAGCTTAACTCGTGATGCAGGTGAAACAGTAGGTACTTACGCCATTACCCAGGGAACCTTAGCTGCTACAGCTAATTACAATATGAGTTTTGTAAGCGGAGCATTGACCATAACCGATTTACAAACGCAAACCATCACATTTGATGCTTTGGCAGATGTAACTTATGGTGATACTGACTTTAGCTTGACAGCAACAGGTGGTGGTTCGGGTAATCCGGTAACCTTTATGAGCTCCAATACTTCAGTAGCAACAGTTTCCGGTAATACAGTAACCATTGTTGGGGCTGGTAGTACCACAATTACCGCTTCACAGGCAGGGAATTCGAGTTATGCTGATGCAGCTGATGTTAATCGAGTATTGGTGGTTAACCCAAGGGCTATTGTATTAGCAGCCGATGAGAAAAGTAAAACTTATGGTGACTCAGATCCTGTGTTTACTTATCAAATAATCAGCGGTTCATTAGTGGGTAGTGATGTACTTACAGGAAGTATGGAACGTGAGGTAGGAGAGAACGTAGGTAGTTATGCTATGTTACAAGGTACATTAGATAATAGTAATTATTCAATTACCTGTTTGCCAGGCATGTTTACCATCACTAAAAGAGCCATTGAGGTAACTGCCGATGCAAAAACTAAGACTTATGGAGATGTTGATCCGGTATTAACTTATAGCATAAGTTCAGGTTCACTTGTTGGTAGCGATGTATTCTCAGGTAACCTGTCAAGATTACCAGGAGAAAGTGTAGGGCCGTATCCTATAACACAAGGTACGCTAACAGCAGGTAGTAACTACAGCGTTAGTGTTATGCCGAACACATTAACGATTACACAAAGACCTGTTACAGTTACGGCTGATGCAATTAGCAAAACGTATGGAGATGCTGATCCTACATTAACTTACTCAATTACGAGCGGTTCATTAGTAGGTAGCGATGTATTATCAGGAACGCTTTCAAGAACAGCAGGCGAAGACATAGGTACGTATGCTATTGCACAGGGAACAATGAATAGTAGCAACTATGCCATTACTTTTGTAAGCAATGATTTAACAATTGGTCAAAGAGCCATTGAAGTAACTGCTGATGCTGTTAGCAAAACATATGGTGATGTTGATCCTACATGGACTTATACTATAACTAATGGTACACTGGTTGGTAGTGATGCCTTTACAGGAAGTCTTTCAAGAACAGCGGGCGAAGACACAGGTACTTATGGTATTACGCAAAACACATTAGCATTAAGTAGCAACTATAATCTAAGCTTTGTGGGTAATGATTTTACCATTACACAAAGACCTATTGAAGTTACCGCCAATGATAAAATCAAGTTTGAAGGTTCTGCTGACCCTGTATTTGATTATAGCATCACAAACGGAAATCTGGTATTCTCGGATGTCCTTGCGGGAAGCTTAACACGTGATGCAGGTGAATCTGTAGGTACTTATACTATTAACCAAGGAACTTTAGCTGCTACAGCTAATTACAGCATGAGCTTTGTGTCCGGAACATTGACCATTACCGATTTACAAACACAAACCATTACATTCGATGCCTTAGCAGATGTAACTTATGGTGCTGCTGACTTTACATTAACAGCAACAGGTGGTGGTTCGGGTAATCCGGTAACCTTTGTGAGCTCTAATACTTCTGTGGCAACAGTTTCCGGTAATACAGTAACCATTATTGGAGCAGGTAGTACCACAATTACAGCTTCACAGGCTGGAAATACAAGTTATGCAGACGCTGCTGATGTTAATCAGGTATTGGTAGTTAACCCAAGAGCAATTACTGTGGTAGCCGATGCCAAGAGTAAAACTTATGGTGAATTAGATCCGGAGTTAACTTATCTATTAACTTCTGGTTCATTGGTAGGTAGTGATTCTTTTACAGGAAATTTAACAAGGGAAGCAGGTGAAAATGTTGGAACATATGCCATCCAACAAGGTTCTGTTTCTGCCGGAAGCAATTATAACCTGAGTTTTGTAGGTGATAATTTTACAGTGAGCAAAGCAGATCTGTTTGTAACAGCTGATGATAAGCAGATGGACTTTGGAGGCGAAGTACCTGAGTTAACAATATCATTTAGTGGTTTTGTAAATGGAGATAGTGAGGTTGTTGTTGATGTATTGCCAGTGGCCGGTACTGAGGCGACATCAGCATCATTACCAGGGGAATATCCAATTGTTTTAACAGGAGGAGAAGACAATAATTACAACCTGGTACTAACTGATGGTAAATTAGCTGTTATGCCGGTAGCAACAGGATTTACACCAGAAGTTCAGTTAATTGTTTCAGTATATCCGAATCCGGCAGATAATTTTATAACAGTTGAAGCGGAATCTGATCTGGAGGTGATGATTTTTAACTCGAATGGCAGGTTATGTGTTGAAGGATTGACCAATGAACAAATAGATGTTAGTCAACTAGATCCAGCCACGTACTTTATTAAGATCAAAGGAATAGCTAAGACATATAAGTTTTTAAAACGATAGTTTGGTAGCTATTGGTTATAATTAAAGCCATCTCCGGGTTTCCGGGGGTGGCTTTTTTACAATTATAATGGACTCTAACTACGAAACCAGATTAGATAAACTGTTATCCAAACTCTTTGCCTCAGGGAATAGGATTCTTAGTTTAACCTTTATTAATCTCACAATTTCAAATACAATTGGTATAAGTACTTCATTGTACTAAATTGCATTCTGTTTTATTACTCAACAGTACAATGCGTATTCTTAGAAAAGTCATCCGATTTATTTTCATTGCTTTGGCAATTCCGGTTTTATATGCATTGGCTTCATTGTTGCTGTCATTAATTACTATAAATACAACAAAAACGACAGATGGTGATACTGAAATAATTTACCTCAGCACCAACGGTGTGCATCTGAATGTTATTCTGGCTCAAAAGGATATGAGCGAGGCCTTGTTAGAGGGTTTAGTTGTGAATCAAACTGATGAGTTTTATTCCATAGGCTGGGGTGACGAGGAGTTTTACCTTAATACGCCCTACTGGTCCGACCTGACTTTCAAAACGGCTTTTCAGGCGGTTTTTCTGAAAGGTTCGAGTTTAATGCACGTGACACGTTATCGGAACGTTCAAAAACATTGGGTAAGCATCGAACTGAATAAGGCAGAGTTGATCAGGTTAAATGAAATAATAGCTGCATCATTTATGACTGGTGAAGGGGGGAAGAAAATTCACTTAGTTGGAAAAGGCTATTCATACAACGATGATTTTTATCAAGCAGTAGGCAGTTACTCATGCTTTAATACCTGCAATACCTGGGTCAATTCTGTTTTTAAGCAAAGTGGTCTGAAGTGCTGCATGTGGACACCATTCGACTTTGGTTTGATGAATAAGTATCAATAAAGCTATAAAGAAAAGTGATTCTTACTAGTTACTGTGGGGTTTGCCACAGCAATGACATTGGGGTACCCGCTGCATGAATGTACCTGATTCCATATCTGGAATTAAAACAAAAAGCCCGAACGTATTATTCGGGCTAAACTTTTATCACATATACAATTCCAATTGAACCTAATATGGCATCGGTAGTATTTGTTTTCCATATACTTCCACCAAAAGAGTCCCAATAGCAATATATAATGCAGTTGCTCCACAAATTACTCCTTCGATTCCAGCAATGGTATGAATCAGGTGACTTCCGGTAAAGCTGGCGATCGCCAACAAAGCAAATAACACCACAACAGTACTGAATAAAAACACCATTGTTTTTGTCAGTTTAAAGGTTGCTACCCATAGACCCAAAGTATAAATACCCCAAACCGTAAGGTAATAGCCCATTGCCGTACCTGAAGGTGCTTCACCTAATCCCATTTGAGGGAATATCCATATAAATACTAAAGAAATCCAAAAAGCTCCGTAAGATGAAAAGGCCATCATACCAAACATGTTGTTCTTCTTCCATTCGAGCATACCTACAAGGATCTGTATGATCCCTCCCATCATAATCCCCATTCCCATAATCATGGTATCAAGACCAAACAAGCCAGCATTGTGCAGGTTTAAAAGCATTGTGGTTAAT
>NZ_CEXQWX010000183.1:0-11615 GCF_982718395.1 Carboxylicivirga sp. | reverse complement strand
AGATGTACAAAAACATTGTTGTACCAATTAGCGATGGTCAAAAGGTATATCAGATTACTACCAACCTGAAAAAAGCCTACGAGACTGAGTCGAAAGAACTGGTTCGTTCGTTCGAAAAAGCATCGATGCTGGTAACCATTGATGATGCCTGGAAAGAGCACTTGCGTGAGCTGGATGATTTGCGTCAGGCAGTGCAGAATGCAACTTACGAGCAAAAAGATCCATTATTGATTTATAAGTTTGAATCATTCAACCTATTTAAATCAATGGTAGGTGATAACAATAAAGCTGTTGTGTCCTTATTGTCAAAAGGACATATTCCAATTCAGAACGCCGATGGTGTTCAGGAGGCTCAGGAACGCAAGCGTCAGGATTATAGTAAGATGCAAACACGTAAAGATGAGTTCTCTCGTGGTAATGGATCTTCTGCAGGTGGTCAGAAAAAGCCTGAGCGAGTAGAGCCGGTTCGTGTTGAGAAGAAGGTGGGACGTAATGAACCTTGTCCTTGTGGAAGTGGTAAGAAGTATAAACAATGTCATGGTAAAGGATTGTAGTCAATAGTCAGAAGTGGTTAGACAGTAAAAGCTTTCTAGCCACTAATAACTAATCACTAATAGCTAATATATGATACTCAATTCAATCAATTGGAATGTCGATCCGGAGATATTTTCTTTAGGACCCATACATGTACGCTACTATGGTTTATTGTTTGCCATGGGTTTTATGCTTGGTTACTATATTCTCGAGCGTATGTTCAAGTCTGAAGGAATTAAACAGGAGTGGCTCGATAAACTGTTTATGTATGTAGTAATCGCTACCATCGTAGGAGCCCGCTTAGGTCACGTTATTTTCTATGGTTGGGAATACTATTCGCAAAATCCGGGTGATATTATAAAGGTATGGGAAGGAGGACTGGCCAGCCATGGCGGTGCCATTGGTATTCTGATCGCTCTGTATTATTACTCTAAGAAAGTGACTAAAAAAAGTATGATCTGGACACTTGATCGTTTGGTAGTACCAGTGGCTTTAACAGCAGTATTCATTCGTTTGGGTAACCTTATGAATTCAGAGATATATGGTCATGCAACGGATTTACCTTGGGGATTTGTGTTTGAACGTCGTGGAGAAACCGTGGCAAAACATCCAACTCAGTTGTACGAAGCACTGTGTTATCTGATCACTTTCGTAGTTACCTTCTTTACTTACTGGAAAACAAAAGCCAAAGAAAAACAAGGGCTTATTTTCGGAATTTTCCTCATTGGTATTTTTGGTTCACGTTTCTTTATAGAATATGTAAAAGAAGTTCAGGAGAAATTTGAAGAAGGGATGACCTTTAACATGGGACAACTGCTAAGCGTTCCCTTTGTAATTGCAGGTGCTTATTACATTTATAAAGCCTTAAAGAAATAGAGCAAGAGTTATTCTTTATCGAAAACCGGAATCAAATAATTGGTTCCGGTTTTTTATTCCAAAATGTTAAAAAATATACGATATTAGTAATAATATAAATAAAACGTATACATTTGTTGTGTAAGTAATATTTGTCATGAAGGATTATTCGAAAAGTAAGAAGTATCAGGATGTTTTAGCAACCGGAAAAGAGTTATTCTGGAAATATGGTTTGAAACGGGTAAGTATTGAAGAGATATGTAAGGAGGCATCAGTGAGCAAGATGACCTTCTATAAATATTTTCCCAATAAAATTGAGTTAGCCAAACATATTCTCGGCGATATAATGAAGCAGGCCCTTGCGCAATTTAAAGAAGTCTTGGATTCTGAGGATACCTTCGAGAAAAAGGTTGAGCAAATGATGTTAATGAAGATGGAAGGAACGAAACATCTGAGCACTGAATTTCTGAATGATATCTATAAACAGCCTGAAAATGGATTGTTAGCGTATATGGAATCGCATAGTAAAGAATCTCAGGAATTATTTATTGACTTTCTAAAGGATGCACAAGTAAAAGGAGATATCAGATCAGGTATTAAGGTTGAATTCATCATTTACCAAATGAATTTAATGATACAAACTGTGAATGACAAGACTTTACTGGATAGGTATAAGTCTCCTAATGAATTGATTATGGAAAATATGCGTTTTTTCTTTTATGGTTTAATGAACGTTGAGCCAGAAATCTGATGAAGCCTTTAATAACCGTCATATTATTACTTCAGGTTTTACTCGTAAATGCACAGGTGAAGTCTGAGAATACCAATTCAGTTCAATTTCAAGGACAAGCGGTCGGTTGGTTACATTATAACCCTGATAATCCATATCCAATATATGTCGGAGCTCGTTTTATTCCTCAATTGAATTATGAAGTGGAGTTGAAAAATGATACAAAGTTTGATTTTGAGACCTCTGCAAATATAGTTGGTGATGTGGGATTTAATATACCAGATTCGTCTGATTGGAATGGTAAAATTTCTCCATATCGCATATGGGGACGCTATTCAGCAAAGCAGTTAGAAATAAGGGCTGGCCTACAAAAGATCAACTTTGGTTCTGCCACTTTAATACGTCCATTGATGTGGTTCGATCAGGTTGATCCGCGCGATCCGCTCCAATTAACAGATGGCGTTTGGGGTGTGTTATCGCGCTATTACTTTATGAATAATGCTAATCTGTGGTTTTGGGTGTTGTATGGTAATGACGAAGTGAAGGGCTGGGAGTTGATTCCCAGTAATTCACATAAGCCAGAATTTGGTGGACGCTTCCAAATGCCTGTTCCTCTTGGAGAGGCTGCATTAACTTATCATCACCGTGTGGCCGATACCAGGGTATTTGGAATAACATTGCCAGGTCTTGAGAAAATACCTGAAAACAGAATTGGTTTGGATGCCCGCTTTGATAAAGTAATTGGTTTTTGGTTTGAAGGTGCATGGGTAGGATCATCAAAAAACATTGGGATGTTTACAAATCAGGTGAACCTTAGCGTTGGAGCTGATTATACTTTTGGATTTGGTAATGGCCTTAATGTGATTGCAGAGCACTTATTATCATCCTATGATGAAAATGCGTTTGCATTTGATAACTCTGTAAACATGACCGCTTTGTCAATGAATTACCCAATTGGAATGTTTGACAACTTAAATGCCATTGTGTTCTATAATTGGGAAGACAAGCAATTATATAATTTTATTAACTGGAGTAAGCAGTACGATTCCATTGTACTGAATATGATGGGCTATTGGAATCCTGACGATTATAACATGCCCATACAGGCCAACACTGAAAATTTGTTCGGAGGAAAAGGTATTCAACTTATGCTGGTCTACAACTTTTGATAATTAAGAATACAGTAACGGTAAAACAACTAATCACTAATCATTCACCGCTAATCACTATACTAAAATGAATAACAGCATCATACAATTACAGAACCTTACCAAACGTTTCCCGGTCGGAAATGGTCATTTTACAGCACTTACAGATATAAACCTGTCGTTTGGTAAAGGCGAGTTTACAGGGCTTGTGGGGCCAAGTGGATCGGGTAAAACTACCTTATTGAATATCATTGGTTCGCTGGATGTGCCCAGTGAAGGAAAAGCAACCGTGTTAGGAAAGTCTATTGCCGGACTTAATCAGAAACAGGCGGCTAATCTACGCAATCATAGCATCGGTTTTATTTTTCAAACCTATAATTTATTACCTGTCTATACAGTATATGAAAATGTTGAATTCGCTCTGTTACTGCAAAACATGTCGGCAACAGATCGGCGAGAGGCTGTTATGCAGGCCTTGGAGTGGGTAGGACTGACTGACAAAGAAAAGTCGAAACCATCTATGTTATCAGGAGGTGAATGTCAGCGTGTGGCCATTGCCCGTTCAATGGTTAAGAAGCCCCAAATTGTTTTGGCTGATGAGCCAACGGCTAATCTGGACTCTAAAAATTCACACCATATTCTGCAAACAATGCAAAAACTTAACGATGAACTAGGTGTTACTTTTATTTTTTCCACGCACGATGAAAAGGTGATGCAATACCTTAAACGTAAAATATCATTAGCTGATGGTAAAGTTGTAGCTGATGAAGCAATAATGGCTAACGAAACCCTCAACTCGTAAACTCAAAACCGGAACTCAACTGCAATGGTCGCATTTAAGCTCGCATATAAAAATCTAATTGGAGCTGGTCTTAGAACCTGGCTGAATGTTACTGTACTATCATTTGCCTTTGTATTAATCATCTTCTACAATGGAATGATCGACGGATGGAACCGTCAGGGGCGAAATGACACACAGGAATGGGAAGTTGCTCAGGGGCAGTATTGGCACCCGAATTACGATAAGTACGATGTATTTAGTATTCGTGATAGCCATCAGGCAGTATCTGGAGATGTAAAATCAGCTGTTGATTCAGGAAAATTAGTGCCGGTATTGATACAGCAGGCAACAATCTATCCACAGGGGCGTATGTTTGGCATTATGCTGAAAGGTGTTCCACATCAGCAAAGCTTATTAAAATTACCGACTCAAGGATTGCAGCCTCAAACAAGTGATCTGCCTGCCATTATTGGCCAACGTATGGCCGATGCAGTTAAACTTAAAAAAGGAGATAAAGTACTGATTCGCTGGAGAGATAAGAATGGGACGTTCGATGCCCGCGAAATATTGGTTGCTGATATATTTCATTGCGATGTACCTTCGGTGGATAATGGACAGGTTTATGTTGATTATGAGGCCATTCAAAAAATGATGGGATTGAACAATCATGCTACACTTCTGATCACAGGTGATGAAGACCCAAAAGAAATTGAAGATTGGGATTTTAAGGATTTAAAATTTCTATTGTCCGAGCTCGACCAGATGATAGAATCGAAAAAGGCCGGAGGTATAGTGCTTCAGGTAGTTCTGTTGTTAATCGCACTATTGGCTATTTTCGACACACAAGTATTATCCATCTTTCGTCGCCAAAAAGAAATTGGAACCTACATTGCCCTCGGCTTAACACGCTGGCAGGTGGTAGGTATTTTTACAATAGAAGGAGCAGTGCACAGTATACTGGCTGCCTTGGTTGGGGCAGCCTATGGTATCCCGTTCTTTTTATGGCTCGATACGGTTGGTTTGAGTTTTGGTACAGTTGACGTAGGTATTACAATCGCGGAGAAGGTTTATCCATATTACAGTGTTGGTCTGATAGTTTCCACATTATTATTGGTTGTTTTATCAGCAACAGTCGTTAGTTATTTGCCGGCACGTAAAATTGCCCGAATGAAACCGACAGATGCGTTAAAAGGAAAGATTCAGTAATGAGTTGATAAGTTTAGGGTTTAGTTGCGTAATCGGGAATAGAAGTATGAAATTGAAGCAAGCCATGATATTATAACGTTAAGAAATGAAAAGTATAATAACGCAAATCAACATCATTTATGTCTTTCTTGAAAAGGGAGATTTAGAGGGTAAAATAAATAATCTATAACAAGCACTGCGCACAATGCACCAATTACTACTGTCAACTGACTAATAACTACTGACTAAATAAACCATGCTAGCATTAAAACTTGCCTATAAAAACCTTCTCGGAGCCGGACTGCGAACCTGGTTAAATGTAAGCGTCCTGTCATTGGCATTTGTGTTGATTGTTTTTTACAATGCCATGATTGACGGTTGGAATCGTCAGGGACGAAACGATACAATGAATTGGGAAATAGGACAGGGGCAATATTGGCATCCCGGTTATGATCAGTATGATGTGTTCAGTTATAGGGATGCGCATCAGGAAGTATCACCCGAAATCCAGAAGAAGGTTGATGCCGGATATTTCGTTCCTGAATTAATCCAGCAAGCTACAATTTATCCGCAAGGACGCATGCAAACAGTCATATTGCGCGGTATTCCAGCCTCTCAAAATGTTCTGAAATTGCCAACACATCGCCTAACAAGTAAGCAGAATGAGGTAAATGCTATAATTGGAAGACGCATGGCTAAGGCTACCAGGCTAAAAGAAGGTGACCAAGTATTGATGCGGTGGCGCGATAAAAACGGAACCTTTGATGCCGTTCAGGTGTATATTTCTGGTATTTTTAAGTGCGATGTGGCTAATGTGGATAACGGACAGGTTTACATTGATTATGAGGTCATGCAACAGATGATGGGCTTTATGAATGAGGCAACACTATTAATTAGTGGCTTGGAAGCAGCTCCCGTAATAAGTGGATGGGATTTTAAATCGTCTGATTATCTGTTAAAAGATCTTGACAATCTGATTAACTCCGAGCGTATCAGTGGGATGATCATGCAAATGATCCTGTTGATGATTGCTTTGCTTGCTATTTTCGATACTCAGATATTATCCATATTCCGACGGAAAAAGGAGATAGGAACCTATATAGCATTGGGCTTAACACGACAACAGGTAGTGGGGATATTCACTATTGAAGGAGCCTTTCATAGTATTTTGGCTGCAGTTGTTGGGGCTATATATGGCATACCATTGTTCATATGGATTAACAGCATCGGTATTAACTTTGGAAGTGCGGATATGGGCATTACCATTGCCGAAAAAGTATATCCCTATTACAGCGCACAATTGGTTGTGGTCACCATATTATTAGTCTTGATTTCTTCGACCATCGTAAGTTTTATTCCTGCTCGTAAAATTAGCCAAATGAAGCCAACGGATGCTTTAAAGGGGAAATGAGTTATGAGTTTAAAATTGATAAAATGTTGAATTGTCGAGGTGTCGATTTGTGGAAGTGTGAAATTAAGAAACTGTTTAAATTTTGTTTTTGTGTGTTAGTTTGGATGAATTAAGTTCTCAGGCAAGGCAAAATTGATGCGAATAGCATCGCTATTTAAAGATATTTTACAGAAGTATGAGGGCTTAAGTCGCTAAAATAAACCGAAGGGTAAAACTTAAACGGTTTCTAAAGCAAGCAATGATAATAGCCCACAAACGTAACTTATAAAAATAATTGAGGAATGAAAACTGTAGATACATATAATGCTAATCACTGCTATTTAGTTTCCTTGGAAATGGGAGATATAGAGGGTGAATCAATTCACAAATTGCCAAATAACCAGTACTGTGAACATTACACTGTGCACTAAACTAATAAAATGATAAAGTTTCTGATAAAAGGTATATTACGCGATAAAAGCCGGAGCCTGTTACCGGTGATAGTAGTCTCATTAGGCGTGTTTCTTACCGTTTTTATGAGCGGTTGGATGAAGGGCATATTTGGCGATATGATTGACATAAACGCCAATTACGCAATGGGGCATGTCAAAGTAATGACTCGTGCTTACGCCGAGAATGAAGCACAGATACCCAACGACCTGGCACTTCTTGATGTGGAGAAGCTGATGAATCAACTGGGCGGTGAATATCCACAGATGGAATGGGTGCGTCGAATTCAGTTTGGTGGATTACTGGATGTGCCTGACGAAAATGGTGAAACACGGGCACAAGGGCCGGCTGCTGGTCGGGCTGTTGATCTGTTAAATCCCAAATCAAAAGAAGCTGAACGGTTAAATATCCCAAAGTCGATAGTGCAGGGGCGAATGCCAAATAAGTTGGGCGAAGTTTTGATCAGTGATGAGTTTGCACAACGATTTAATGTTCAATTGGGCGAGGAAATATCAATACTGGGTTCAACCATGTACGGCAGTATGGTAGTGCCCACCTTTAAAGTGTGTGGCACACTTAATTTTGGCATGGCTATGCTCGATAGAGGTGCCATTATCATGGACATCCAAGATGCCGGTCTGGCATTTGACATGGAGGATGCAGCAGGAGAAGTATTGGGTTATTTTAAATCAGGAGTGTATGATGATGAGATGGCATTGCAAATAAGAGAGGAATTTAATAATAAGTACAGTCGGCAAGAGGATGAATTTTCGCCACAGATGGTGCGTCTGCGCGACGAAGCTACTTTAAAACAATACCTGGATATGGCCGATAATATGAGCGCTCTGATGGTTACCATTTTTATCATCGCCATGTCAATTGTATTATGGAATACTGGTTTATTAGGCGGTTTAAGGCGTTATACTGAATATGGCGTTCGATTGGCCTTAGGCGAAGAAAAGGCGCATATTTTCAAAACAATCATCTATGAAGCCATTATTATTGGTTCCATAGGTTCAGTGCTTGGTTCAGTGATAGGAATTGCACTCTGCTATTATCTTCAGGAGAATGGGATTGATTTTAGTGCACTTATGAAAAATGTTACGATGATGATGCCGACAGTTTATCGGGCCAAAGTAACACCAGAGTTGTTTTATATTGGATTTATTCCAGGTTTATTTGCAATGACATTGGGGAATGCATTGGCTGGGTATGCGATATATAAGCGTAAAACCGCACAACTCTTCAAAGAGCTAGAGGTTTAAGAATAGACCCCACAGTTGATTGAATAGACCCAATGTGACACTTGCCTTAACAGCGCAACGCATAGTAAGAGCTGCGCAATGCATAGTAAGAGCTGCGCAACGCATAGTAAGAGCTGCGCAATGTATAGTAAGAGCTGCGCAATGTATAGTGAGAGCTGCGCAATGCATAGTGAGAGCTACGCAATACATAGTGAGAGCCACGCAATGCAAGGTGAGGGTCGCACAATGCAAATTAAGGGTTACGAAACGCATGATAAGAACTGTTGAATTAAAAAATGAGTAAAAGGATATCGAATGATATGCATAATCAAAGAAAAATAAAGAACATGAAGCATCTATTAAGCATCCTGATAATTGGTAATTTGATATTATCAGTCAACGCTCAAACTGCGAATGAGATAATGCAAAAAATCGATGATAATATGTCGTCCGACAATCGGATTGTAGAATCTAGCATGACCATTCATAGTCGTCGAAACAGTCGCACCATTACATCAGTAAGTTACACCATTGGTATCGAAAAGTCGTTTACCGAATACTTGTCGCCAGCACGAGAAAAAGGAACTAAAATGTTGAAGCTGGATGACAGGCTATGGACTTACTATCCTTCCAATGACCGTATTGTACAAATCTCGGGTCATATGCTTCGTCAATCGGTTATGGGTTCAGATTTATCTTACGAAGATATGATGGATGACCGAAAGTTGAGTGATACCTATTCCGCTGTAATAGAATCAACTGTAGAACTTGAGGGACGAAAAGTATTTGTGTTGAAGCTCTCTGCTAAAGTTGACGATGTAGCATATCATTCGCGTAAATTGTGGGTTGATGCCGAGTATTTTTTACCCCATAAGGAGGAATTATATGCAAAAAGTGGTCAGTTGCTAAAGCGAACAACCTTAAGTAATTTCAAAAAGATAGAAGGACGCTGGTATCCGATGAAGCTGAATTTTAAAGATGTATTAAAGCAAGGAAAGGGAACGGATTGGGAGATAATAAGCATTGAATTTAACGGAGATATTCCTGAGTACCTTTTTACAAAAGCAGCCCTGAAGCAATAGAAAGCGTAGTTCAGAATTTAAGGATCGCATCTTATTAAAATCTAATAATAAGATGCGATCTTTTTTTTGCAAGCATTTTTAAGATTCTGAGCAAGCTTTCTCCTAAATCAGAGGGGATGAAAGTAATAAATAGTAAATAAATTGATTGCTGTGTGAATAAATAGGGGGTTGAAAATAAAAATTAACTAATAATTTGTAATTACACCCCTCATTTATATATTTGCAAAGAGAAAAAACTGATAATTGTCATAGATACCCCTTAAAAATCAAACAGCGCAACAAAAAAAGTAGATAAAGCTGTCGTGATTAGCTAAAAAAAGCTGAAGTCTGTATTTAAGACATGAAATCGTTAACCTTTATCACATTATCATGAGATTGAATTTGAATTTAAGAAAGAGAATGCTTGCTACCCTGGGAATTATCATGGGGTTAGGAGGCTTAATGGAACTGAGTGCACAACCGGGAGTCGATTCAGGCGCTACAGCCTGGATGATCACATCAACTGCGCTTGTTCTTTTAATGGTGCCTGGTTTAGCTATGTTTTATGGAGGTTTGGTGCGATCCAAAAATGTATTGGGAACCATGATGCATAGTTTTGCGGCCATGGGAGTTATGAGTGTCCTTTGGGTGACAGTCAGCTACAGTATGTGTTTCGGATCAAACGTGTTTGGAGGATGGTTTGGCTGGAATTCAGACTATATTTTCCTTCAGGGTATTGACGAAACAGTGATGGAAGCTGGTGTACCTGAGTATGTATTTTCTATGTTTCAGGGAAAATTTGCCATCATCACCCCGGCACTAATAGCAGGTGCCTTTGCTGAACGTGTTAAATTCAGGGGTTATCTTGTATTTATAACCTTATGGGGATTGTTGGTTTATAATCCATTATGTCATTGGGTATGGGCCGAAGATGGTTTCTTATTCAATATGGGTGCGGATGGAGCAATTGATTTTGCAGGAGGTACAGTAGTTCATATTTCCGCCGGAATCAGTGGTTTGGTAGCTGCAATTTATTTGGGAGCTCGTCGCGGTTATCCACATCGTCAGATGCGTCCTAACAATTTGGTGATGGTGATGATGGGAGTTGGTTTGTTATGGGTTGGCTGGTTTGGCTTTAATGCTGGTAGTAGTGTATCCAGCGGACTGAGTACTGCACAGGCATTGACAGCCACGCAGGTTGCAGCAGCAGCGGGTGCCTTAACATGGATCTTAATTGAAGGATTCCATCAAGGTAAAATGACTGCTTTAGGTTTCGCATCAGGTATTCTGTCTGGCTTAGTTGCCGTTACACCAGCAGCTGGTGTTGTTCAGCCGCTTGGAGCTATGGTATTGGGCGCATTAGCAACAGTTATTTGTTATTTGATGTTGATAGTAAAGGATAAATTAGGTTACGATGATTCGCTGGATGCTTTTGGTATTCATGGTGTTGGAGGTATTGTCGGAGCAATTGCTTTAACTTTCTTTATCCGCGATAGCTGGATGGCAAATGCAGCTGAAGCCGCTGGAGGTTCATGGACAATCTGGCAGCAATTAGGCGTACAGGTAGCAGCCGTAGCCATCGCCATTGTATACTCAATCGTGTTAACCTTGATACTTTTGTTCGTGGTTGAAAAGATATTTGGATTAAAATCTACTCCAGAGGAAGAAATGCAAGGTTTAGATCACGCATATCATGGAGAACGCGGATATGGAATGCTTAATCCTAACTAGTAGATTACTGGTGTCAATTAAATAAATGGGTGAAATAATTAGGTACTGGTAATAAGAGTTTATGTTTGAGAGTTGAAGAAGAAATTATTGATTTTTGTAAATCATCTTGATACTTTGTACTTGATACTTAATACAACTAAAAATGAAATTAATAACAGCTATTATACGTTCATACCAACTTGATCAGGTTCGCGAAAGCCTTATAACTGCTGGTATAACAAGAATTACAGTCAGCCGGGTATCGGGGCATGGCGTTCAGAAACGAGAAGAAGTATATCGAGGTAAAAAGGTCATCCCATCCTTAATTCCAAAGATGCGTGTTGAAATTGCCGTTAATGATGACTTTGTAGATACAACAGTAAATGCTATTATTGCAGGTGCAAAATCGGAAAGTGATGTAGTTGAAGGAGAAATCGGAGATGGTAAAATCTTTATAACACCACTTGAAGAGTGCATTCGCATCCGAACAGGAGAGAAAGGTAGCAATGCTATATAAATGCTTACAG
>NZ_CEXQWX010000182.1:0-11621 GCF_982718395.1 Carboxylicivirga sp. | reverse complement strand
CAATTGCCAATATATGTATGGTATACGCTTTGATATCTGTTGCATAAGTTCCCATAATGAGCCCCATTATAACAGCAAAGACTAAAACAAAATTCCGATTTCGTACTAAACTAGTAATAAACTGCATCTATAAACGCTAAAAGTGTTATTGGTATTAAGGCGGGCAAACTTATAAATTTTATTTAGAATTATTCTACATTAAAAACATGATATAATCCATTTGGAACTGACTAGCCCATTTATGTACTTTTGCACTCATTGTAATTATCAACACAAAGCAACTTTACAACACATAATGAAAGGCCAATTATATTTAATTCCCAACACACTTGGTGATAGTCCAATAGAACGCAACTTACCAAAAGAAACGATTGAAATCATTCGCTCTATCAAACATTATGTGGTAGAAAACATTAGATCTGCACGTCGTTTTCTGAAAAAAGTAGATAAATCTATTGAGATTGATGATTTGACATTTTATGTACTGGATAAACACACTAATCCGAACGATATTCCTGATTATCTAAAACCGGCATTCGATGGAAAAAATCTGGGCCTTTTATCTGAAGCAGGTTGTCCTGGGGTTGCAGACCCAGGTGCTGATGTGGTAAAACTGGCACATGATAAAAAAATCAGGGTAATACCTTTAGTTGGTCCCTCCTCTATCCTGCTTTCGGTTATGGCTTCAGGTCTTAATGGCCAAAGCTTTGCGTTTAATGGTTATTTGCCTCTTAAAAAGGGAGAAGTTGGTAAATTTATTAAACACCTGGAAGATCGTTCTATTCGGGAAAAGCAAACCCAATTATTCATCGAGGCTCCATATCGAAATATTAAGTTACTGCAGGAGCTACTGCAAGCCTGCCGACCGCAAACACAACTTTGTATTGCCTGTGACATTACTCTGGAGACTGAGTTTATTCAGACAAAAACAATTGCCCAATGGAAAAGTAAGCTCCCTGATATTAATAAACGACCTGCTATTTTCTTAATATTAGGTTAACAAAGTAAGCTTTGAATTTCGAAAACAAATACTAATTTCGAAGCCACAAAACTAAACATATGGATCAATCATGAATTTACAATATTCTTAAAATACTGAATAATTAAAATTTATTGGAGGGTTCATTCAACATATCACAACAAAGTTAATTTTAGACATATGAAAAACATTTTAAAGAATAGTATATTTGGCATTTTTGCAATAGCAACATTGTTATTACCTCAGGCATGTTCCACTCCAAATGCACCGGTTAAAATCAATTCGAAAGCTGATAGCATTAGCTACAGTTATGGAATAATGATGGCTCGTGAAATCTCGTCTGAAAATGGTTTAAGTTCCGATATAGTAGCTGCCGGAGTGCGTGAAGCGATGATGAAAAATGAACAAATTACACTTGACGAAGCCAGTAAGATCATTGCGATAGGCAAAGCACAGGTAGGTATTGACTTCCTTGCGGAAAATGCAAAAAAAGAAGGCGTTAAAGTAACCAACAGCGGTTTACAATATAAAGTGATTGAAGAGGGAACCGGTGCTTCACCCGGAGCTACAGACCTTGTTACTGTGCATTACAAGGGGTCACTCATCAATGGTGAGGTATTTGATAGTTCAGAAGGTGGTGAACCTATTTCTTTTCCATTAAATCGTGTTATTCCTGGTTGGACTGAAGGATTACAATTAATGAAAGAAGGTGGAAAGTGTAATTTCTATATCCCTTATGAATTGGCATATGGGGAACGAGGAGCTGGTCAGGTTATTCCTCCTTATTCAGCTTTAATATTTGAGGTTGAACTAATTAAGATTGGTGAGTAAGTTAAATCTGCTTTAATTAAAAATATTGAATGAGATTTATCAAGTAGATAAGTCTCATTTTTTATATGTTGTTTTTGCTCGTTCGACCATACCGTACTAAAATTCAATAACATAAAGATTTGTTACACTGTAACCCTTACGCATACAAGTCGTAACACTACCCAAAAAAATGAAAACCGGTTTTAATAAGAAACCGATTAACAGAGTTGAATAATTCTTATATCTATGAAAAAACTACACATTGCTATTGGTGTATTGTGTTTATTACTGGCATCAGCATGCTTTAATGAGCTATCAGATAAGCTTAATAAAATTGATTCATCCAATTGGAACCCCGAATTGGCTGTACCGCTGATCAACGGAGATTTCACTATGGGTGACCTGGCAAATGAGCTATCTCAAGAAAACCTGACTGTAGAAGCCAATAGCGAAGGAGTTACCACGCTTATTTACCAACAACCACCTATTGTTTCACAAACGGCGCAAGAACTTATTACCTTCGATGGTTTTGACTTTAACGATCGCATTGAACTTGGAATAGATTTACCCTCAATTCCTGGTGTATCCCTAGACACTACTATTAATACCGTTCATCGTAATACCCTAACCACTAATGAAGATGACAATCTTTACCGGGTTAATCTTAAGGAAGGAAATTTGTCGCTTAGTTTAAATGGTACAGTACCTGCTACGGGAGGCATAACCATTGTTTTTCATTCATTAATTAAAGATGGCCAAGAACTTGAACTTGTATATGACTGGACAAATACAACCAGTCAAAGTTTTAACAATGATATCGACCTGTCTGGCTATCAGCTAGATCTTTCAGAGGGTAATACAAAATCCAACCAATTCGTTTATTCATCTGAAATACAACTGCACTATGAAGGGCAAGGTATCAGTGCCAGCGATGGATTTAACGCGGATATATCCATTAATAACCTATCATTTGAGTTATTAGAAGGAAACCTGACCAACAGATCTATCACGGCTGATGAAGAGCATTTTAGAATAGGTTTTAGTGATGAAATCACCCAAGGCGATTTCTATGTTGCTGAACCGGCATTTCATTTAACTTTCCGTAATAGTATTGGCGCACCCATCCAAGCAAATATTGAGTATATCATTGCCGAGTCACGAACCAAAGGAAGCATTAACCTCACAGGCGATATTACATCAACGCCAATTAACCTGCTACACCCCTCTGTTCCCGGTAATTATAACAATACTGAGTTAACCATAGATGAAACGAATTCCAACCTACCAGATATTATTGCCTTTCAATCCGATAGCATCAGGTATGCTGTTACCGGAACAGTTAATCCCGATAGTAATAATGATACTCATTTTGTCACAGATACCTCCCGCATCATGGTTGATGTTATTACTGAAGTTCCACTAAATGGGTATATCAACCGATTACTGATGTCGGAAATCTATGACTTTGATGGAAGCTTTGCAGAGGATGTGGATAATGGTATAGTACATGTCAGTGGTTACAATACGCTACCTGTTGATGCCCGGATTCAGGCCTATTTTGTTGATGAGGCTAATAATGTTGTAGACAGCTTGATCTACAATAAAGAACTTCTTTTATCAGCAGCTATATCGGATTCAGAGGGAAATGTGGACAACCCAACCAACGTTGAAGAAAGTTTTGTACTGGATCGCACTCGTCTGGCAAAAATCGAAAAAGCTGACAGAATTCGATTAGTAGCTATACTTAACACACCAGATTCACCTGCACAATCAGTTAAGTTCTTCGAGAAAAATAAGCTGAACATCAAACTTTCAGCACAAACCAAATTCAATCTTGATTTTTAACATCTAACCAGCTAAATCATACATGATGAAAAAAATATTATTACTGGCTGCTGTTCTGATGTTAACATCAACGGTTTGGTCACAAGGCGAGTTTTCGCTTTATAATTTAAATAAAACAGTACCACAAGCTCATCAGCTAAATCCAGCATTTCGAACAGATTACGGAATTATGTTTGGATTACCTGTCATATCTTCTACTCACCTCTCATTTAATGGTGATCAGTTAACTTTTAACAACCTCTTTAGTTCCAATAGCGATGGTAATTACGAACTGGATTTTGATAAAATTGCCAGTAGTTTGAAAGACCAAAATTACCTGAGCCTTAACAGTGATGTACAACTTCTGTTTTTTGGAGTGAATTTCGATAAGAATTTCTTTAGTTTGGCATTCAATGAACGTGTTAGCTCATTATTCACTTATTCTGGAGATATTGCTACCCTGGCAATCATGGGAAATGGCAATGAAGCAATCTTTAATAAAGACCTTGCTCTTGATAAAATGGTCATCAAACAAAATGCATATCATGAAATAGCATTGGGATATGCACGTGAATTTGGTAATAAATTAACCCTGGGCTTACGCATTAAATACCTGATGGGTATTGCTGCCTCTGAAAGTGAAGCAATAAATGGTATTGCACGAACATCGCAAGACCAAATTTACATCAATCACAGAGGGTTTAGTGCTTTTACAGCAGGCGAATCTTTTTTCGATTCTGACAACGATATGGTTGAGTTACTCACCAACACTTTACCTGGTAAAAATAAGAACACTGGTTGGGGAATTGATTTTGGAGCCAATTATCAGATAACAGATCGTTTATCAATATCTGCCGCAGTAAATGATTTAGGTTATATCAACTGGAAATCAGATACGAAAGAATATCGTTTCAACCCTGTGGACTACAGCTTTGATGGTTTTGAAATTCTACAGGTAATTGACAACGACGATGATAGTGATGTTTTTCAGGATGAGATAGACGAACTGGAGGCTCTTTTTACTCCAGAAGAGTTTGAGGAAGTAGAATTCCGTTCAACGCTAACCGCCAGTGCTAATGTTGGTGTTAACTATGAATTTTATAGAAACAACCATGTTGGTATGCAAGCATATGGTCGAATGGTGGAAGGTATACTTCAACCAGAGTTTGCTGCCTATTATAACTTTAAACCAGCCCGCATTTTTAACGGGGTAGTTAATATGGGCATGAGAAATGGTAAAATCAGTATGCTTGGTGTTGGTGCTTCTGTGGATATTGGGGGCTTACAAATATATGGTACCACAGAGAGTCTGACCAATCTGATTAAACCTGATGACGCCTCTATAATAGACGCCCGCATTGGTATTAACTTTGTTGTGGGTAACCGCCGTAGACAAGAACCCAGGGGCATTAAAGAAGACAAAACTCCACCACCTCCCCCGCCGGTAATGGCAGAGGAGCCAGTTGAGGAAGAAATTGTAGAAGAACCAATTCCTGAAGCGACCGAAACACAGGTTGAAGAACCTGTTTCTGATGTAGATACAGGTATGGGCCCTGCACCTGCAGTTGTTTCGACTCCCAAATATCATGAACCGGAAATTATGATGTCAGTTCCTGTTGAAACTATGGTGGTTAATCAAGGTAATCATCAGGACGAATTGCATATTGGTCATTATGTGGTGGTTGGTGCCTTTTTATCTAAGGAAAATGCTGATGAATATAGTAATAAGCTCAAAGCAAAAGGCTACGAGAATAACTATGGTTTCTTGACTGAGAAAGACTACTATTACGTGTATATATACAAAAACACCGATGACGCCTCTAAAGCTAGAATTATACGGGATAAATTCAGGACAAATGATGAATTCGATTTTAAAAATGCCTGGCTCCTTAGCGTGATTCCATAAGTATCATGGTAATAAAGTAAAGTTTTTTCTTTCAGTATTGAGCTAGTAATTAAAAAGATAGAATTCGAACAAAATCAGGTGTATTTTTTTTCAGCATTTTTTGTTTTGCAGTTTAAAAATAAACCCTACTTTTGCATCCGTTATCAAAAGAGATACACACTGAAACACTAATGACCACAGGGGTTTCAGACTAGATACTAAAATATTGGAGAGATGGCAGAGTGGTCGAATGCGGCGGTCTTGAAAACCGTTGTACCGCGAGGTACCGGGGGTTCGAATCCCTCTCTCTCCGCTGAGTGCGAAAGCAATTTAAAGTAAAACCCTGTAAGTCAACACTTACAGGGTTTTTTAATGCGCAATATTTTGCAAAAAGATGCAAAAAAAGGCAGTTTTTGAGCGGACTTATCGAGGACTTAATTTGCTCAAAAAAAAGTCCTCGATTGACAGTTAAAAATACTCTGTATTGCGCTCTATTACTCGGTTTTGAATCGTTAGAAAATGAACTCATAAAAATAATTTTAACATTAAAAATTATCATTATGAGTGGACTTGAACATGTCAAAATCTTGTTCTTCATTAAAAGAACAAAACTTACCAAAACCGGAGATGCAACAATCTTCGTAAGAATCACTATTAACAAGGAAAGAACAGAGTTTTCTCTCAAAAAGCACGTCTCCCCTAAAATTTGGGATGATAAAAAAGAAAAAGCTAAAGGCAGAACACAAGAAGCCGTTGAGATCAATGATTTTGTTGACCAATACCAAAAGAAAATCCTATCCTATATCGACTTTATGATATTGGATAACCAAACGGTCACTGCGCGAATTGTTCAGGAAAAACTTATTGGCAAAAAAGAAATCAGACGAACTATATTAAAAGTATTTCAAGAGCATAATGACAATGCCAGGAAGCTTATTGGAATTGATTTTGCCCCTGATACGGTTCAACGCTACGAAACATGTTATACACATACTAAAGACTTTATCCGATGGCAGTATAAACGTGAAGACATGGCCCTGGAAGACCTAAACCATCAATTTGTACGCAATTATGAGTTGTACTTAAAAACAGAGCGTAATTGTGCCCATAACACAGCTATTAAATACCTGAAAAACTTTAAGAAGATAGTCAGGATTGCCCTGGCTAACGGTTGGATAAAGAAAGATCCTTTTGCTACCATCAAGTTTAAACTTAAACCAGTTGATGCTGTATATCTTACAAAAGAAGAGCTGGATACTGTTATCAATAAGGAAATAGCTATAGAACGTTTAAAACAAGTACGTGATGTTTTTGTATTCTGCTGTTTTACCGGACTGGCCTTCTCCGATGCCAAGTCATTAAAACGCGAGCATATCACAACAGATGGAAATGGAATTACCTGGATACATAAAAAGCGCACCAAAACAGACCAGATGAGTACTATCTTTGTGATTGAAGCTGCAAAAAAACTAATGGCAAAATATGAATATGAACCGGAACTTATTGAAAAGGATGGAGTTCTTCCTGTTTTGAGTAATCAAAAGATGAATGCGTATTTGAAGGAAATCGGGACTATATGTGGGATTAACAAACCCATATCAACACATACAGCACGACACACCTTTGCCACAACAGTTGCTTTAGAAAATGATATGCCATTGGAAGTTGTATCAAAGACTTTAGGACATTCCAGCACTAAAATGACGCAACGTTATGCCAGAACAACAGAAGCTTTGATTCAAAAGAATATGGAGAAGATCAAGGATTTGTATTAACCTTTACAAGGACTTTTAGATTGAAAACTAATTAAATACCTAAATGCCATTATAAGTAAATATCGCATATCCTGATATGCGATATTTATTATTCAACTTTTTTTGGAATTTCCCCCATTTGGAGGAAATTTAATCGTTCTTATTTACCTCATTCATTACCTTCTCAATGCGTTTAATAGTCGATTGAGATACTCCATATTCTTTAGCAATAGAACTCCACTGACAAATAGCTTCTTGTACCTCTCCCAATATCAATTCCGGTTTCTTTATTCCAAAATGTTTAGCCAACTTCAAGAGATGTTTCCTACCTGGGTTCTTGCTTTCTCCGGCAACCATGGTGCTATGAAAACCATAAGCCGAATTTGAAAAGGTAAGATCATAAACAGGAGCAAAACTCCAACTGCCTTTAGCATTCATTAAAAATGAAAAGTTCTTACTATGATCGTCCCTGTTGTGGGCAAATACATTAAAGGCAGCCAGGCGAAGAACTTTTTCATAAGCTTCCACATGTTTTTCAAGCTGAAATGCGCAATCCATTAAATGACCATAGTCCATGGTGCTCATTCTGAAGTTATCGTGCATCAACCCGCTTGCCGTGTGCATATGGATTCTTTTGCCCTGAACCCGATCAAAACGTTTAGTACCAAAATAAGACTGCCCGGACCGACCTGTAAATAATTTACATTCGCTCATTTCGAGTCCTGCATTTAAAGCCATCTTATGGTAGGCATATTCAATGTTAGCAATCTCTTTGGGATCAGAAGACGATGGAAATTTAATCAGCCAATCTTCAAAACTATCTGCTAATTGATGATAACCGTGTATAATTTCATTGGTCTGTTTATTGTACCCGACAAATATTTTAGGGCGTGCTCCACCTGAAGATCCACCAAGGGTAAACAGTTCATCAATAATATCCGAATCGCTTCCTTTTAAAATATGGTTCATTTCCTGAGCTATCATATCTAGTTCAATTTCTGAAGGTATTGCAATATCTTCATCAAACTGTGGCTTATAACATAAAGCTCCCATACCCTTATCTCCAACATAGGCCAAACGTTCCAATGGAGTTAAACTTTGCATATCCACTCCTTTAGAAGTAAGTGTGCGATCCAGCAACAACCTTCCCCAACCATCCGGCAAAGAATCGTTAAAAACACCAAACAGTCCTTCAAATGGCTCCGTATCTGTTGAATTTATTTCATTGTTAAAAGGTAGCTTGATAGGCGAGATATTAAGACCTAATTTTAAAAAATCAGAGTTATACCGAAAGTAGATCGTTCGATTATCCCTTACCATTTCACCAACCACATGAATTTGGCCTTCAATATCTAAAGACACTAAAATATTTTTGATGTTGTCCATGACAGATTCAGTATTTAGGGTTTAGAAGTGAAAAGCCTCTCAATGTTGCCTATATCTTCTCTTGATTGAAAAACAGGTTTAAAATCTTCGAGTCTATTAAGCAGGTGGGCTAACTTAAGCAGCGATTCCAGAGAGATTTGCCCGGTAGTTTCAAAACGTTTTAGGCTACCTAAGGAAACACCCGAACGTTCTGCGATTTTGGCCTGAGATAACTTCAGTTGTTTGCGTAAGGCTTTGTGACGCTTTGCCAGTTCTTTAGCAATTTCGTGTGGTGTTGGATTTATCGAATACATGCAGTTAAAATATTAGCTAAATATAGCTATATTTTTATTTTATAGCTAAAATATTAGCCCACATATTTATATAACACTATTAAAAAATAGTTCATAATTCACTTTGGAAAAAATGCTACTACAATAAAATATTATCAATCTACAGATTATTATTTTCTTTGTTAATTTATGAACCATAAAAACACAAATGAGTAGCATTAACCTCCATATCAGACTTATTCAACAACTCTTTAGGTGTCGTAAAGATGTTTTTGCAATCCGTTGGGAGAAAGGAAAAAATAAAGGTTATATGCCTGCATACAGTTATGACCCATACGTTTATAAACAACACAAAATTGGAGGAGGAACTTTAGCCAACTTTAATGACAAAGTAAGAAAGCGGCTTACCTCCAATGAAATAAAACTACATCTTGAAGGAAAACAATTTATTGGAATTTATCCTCTCTTAGAAGATAACACCTCTTGGTTTATTGTTGCTGACTTTGATAAAGAAAACTGGAAAGAAGAATGCACCCTGTTACTAAATAAATGTAACGAATACGAAATACCCGCATATATAGAGCGTTCACGATCCGGCAAAGGCGCTCATGTTTGGGTATTCTTTGAAAAACCACTTCCGGCAATAGAAACCAGGAAAGTATTTATAGCATTATTGAAAGAATGTGGAATCATCTCAGAATTTGATAAGTACTCAAGTTTTGACAGACTATTCCCCAATCAGGATTATCTTTCCGGTAAAGGTTTTGGCAATTTAATTGCTCTTCCCTTTAACAAACTTACATTAGAACAGGGGAATAATTGTTTTGTAGATGCATCAAGCTTTAATACATTTGAGAACCAATGGCAGTTCTTAGAGAAAGTTAAACGTCTATCTTCAGAAAAATTCTACCAAATATTATCAAAATACAAATCCGGTGAAGCTTCAGTTTCATCAACAACGCAGAAAACCAAGGGCAAATTAATCATTACTATCAGAAATAAAATCATTCTTAACAGATCAGGCATAAACAGGGATTTGATTAACTTTTTAAAAGAGGAACTAAATTTCACCAATACCGAATACTTCATAAAGAAAAAGCTTGGTAAGAGCACGCATAATATTGATCGGTATTTCAACTTTATTGAAGAAAATGACGATGAAGTCATGATACCCCGAGGCATGGCACGAAAACTCATTACGTTTTGCACAAAGAATAATATAGACTTTGAATTTATTGACAAGCGGAATAAGCGTAAAGAAATATCCTACTCATGCGATATTCAGTTGAGAGTACATCAAAAGCAAGCAATCGAAGCTACTATAAATAAAGACTTTGGAATTATTGTTTCTCCACCGGGTAGTGGTAAAACCATTATTGGTTTAAAACTAATTGCAGAAAAGAAACAACCTGCGTTAATTGTTGTACATAGGAAACAAATTGCAGAGCAATGGATCGATAGAATTCAAACATTCTTAGGAATACCAAAGCACAAAATTGGCTTTATTGGACAAGAAAAGTTAAAAATTGGTGAAGTAATAACGGTGGCAATGATTCAATCTCTTGCAAAGAAACTGGACAAAGAGGTTTCTAATGATTTAGTAAATGCTTTTGGAACAATAATAATTGACGAATGCCACCACATTCCGGCTAAATCATTTGCTGAAACCATCAATAAATTAAATACGTGTTACCTATATGGATTAACAGCTACGCCGTTTCGCAAGCACACCGAGGATAAACTAATATCTATACAATTGGGCAATACAATATGTGAGGTTGAACCCAAAGAGTGTAATAACACACAACAAGCAAAAATTATTGTAAGAAATACCGAACTTGATATCCCTTTTAATTCAAAAACTGATCCTTTTGAAACGCTTTCACAGATCCTAATACACGACTTAGCCAGAAACACCCTAATTATTAACGATGTTAAGGCTGAATTGAACGAAGGGAACAAATGTGTTATTATTACTGAGCGGAAAGAGCATATCAATTCGATAAACCAGTTTCTTAAGCAACAATACGAAACAGTTACGTTAAGTGGCGAAGATTCTAAAACTTCCAGGAACCACAAATGGCAAATATTAAATGATGGTAACTATGACGTTTTAATAACTACCGGACAATTCTTTGGCGAAGGAAGCGATATTCAAAATGTTTCCCGGCTGTTCCTTGCCTATCCTTTCTCCTTTAAAGGTAAGATAATCCAGTATATTGGTCGAGTTCAGCGTTCTGAAGTCACACCAACTATTTACGATTACAGGGATTACAAAATTGAGTACTTGAATAAGATGTTCCTTAAAAGGAATGCACATTATAGAAAGCTTGAAAAGTTACGTTCTTTATTTGATGATATAGACAATCAACAAGAATCTCAACCAACAATTAATGAAATAAGAGAAAAAGTAAAACTCAAATTTGATGATTTAGAATTTCATTATGGTTGTGTTCTTTTTAACTATGTTGACAAAGAAACCGGAGAACTCATTGAATTTTCAATTGACAATGATACTATCAGGCCGGAATTCACAATCTTAAAATCATATTTTGCCAAGAAGTTAAATATCAAGAATATCGAAGTAGATATTTATGCAGAGTTCAAAGATGGTAGGTTAATTGCTCAGGATGCCACATCAATAGATATTGACCGGATTAATTCTGAAATAATCGACAGCGTTAAGTTTCAATTCTTAAACAAAGACATAT
>NZ_CEXQWX010000181.1:0-11774 GCF_982718395.1 Carboxylicivirga sp. | reverse complement strand
TTGAAATATCAATTAAGAGCATTAAAAAGTGATAAGGTAAAAAGCGTTTGGGCATGGGAACGTATACAAACTAATGCTTTCTATGATGATCTTTCGTATGCAAATGCTAAAACGGCCAGGAAATACATCACCGATCCAAAGAAATTAAAGTTCATTGCAGAGCAGATGAAAAGTATGGAAGTTGCCTTAAAAGGGGAGCCATTCTGTGATTTAAAATTTGAAAATGAAGATGGTCAATTGATTGATCTTAATCAATTTAAAGGCAAATATGTATATGTTGATTTTCTTGGTGTATATTGTCCCGCCTGCATCGCCCAACTACCACATTTAAAAGAAATCAAAAATAAATATAAAGGAAAGGGCATTGAATTTATCTCCATCTGCTTAGGCGAAGATAAAGTGAAATGGAAGAAACTGATTAAAAAGCATGAAATTGATTGTATTAACTTGATTAGTAATAATAACGGTGTGTCAGGTATCTATAATATCACCTATATTCCACACTATATGCTTATTGATAAAAAAGGGAAACTAATTACTGCCAAGGCTCCTAAACCCAATGATAAATCCTTAACTACGTTATTAGATAAACTATTATAAACTATAAGATTATGAGAAAGATATTCGGATTATTGATGATTGGTATAGGTTTATTTTCTTGCAAACCTCAAGCCTACGAGGTTAAAGGTTTTATTAAAGGAGTGAATAACGGATATATATTAGCAATTGGTGAAACAATAAACGACACCATACCATTAGTTAACGGACTTTTTGAATTCAAAGGCAGTGTTCAGAAAAATGAAATTGTTAAGTTCTACATTGAAGATGATGAAAACAAGGTTGAAACCTACTTGGCACCCATTAAGTTATTTATTAGCAATGATGTGATCAATATCAAAGGACAATTGGAACAATATGGCAGAATCAGCTATAAGATAAATGGCGGGAGGGAACATCAAATTTACGAATCATACAATTCTAAGCTAGGAATACTTGACTCAATTAAACAGACTTACTTTAATACTCAAACGTTATTAATGAATGGCGAATTTGAAGAAATCAAGGAGCTACAAATTAAAAACAGAAAGTGGTGTGCCCAAATTGCAAGTGCGATTAATCAAATACCTGAATGGAATCACAAAATCAGCTCAACCTTTATCTTATTAGATAATCTGAATTACATACCATTGGAATTAGCCAATACCATTGCAAACAATTTTTCGCCCGAAATGCAGAGTTCTCCCTACTTAATTAAAGCAAAGAAAAAACTGGTCAGTCGTGGACGGATGCAGAATGGGAAAAAAATACCCGACTTTAAACTTAAGGATAAAAGTGGTAATGTTTATTCATTGGATAATTTTAAAGGTAAATACTTATTAATGGATTTTGGTGGATACTATTGCCACTGGTGCGTTAAAGAATTTCCAAATGCTGTTAAAGCTTGTTCAAAATATAAAGACGAAGGCATGGTCTTGTTAAGCATTAATATGGACGGTAATGAAAAAATGGCAGAAAAAGATCATGAACGGCAGAGTCGGTATCTAGAAAAATACAAGGTTGATTTGAATAAGTATTATTTATCACCATGCGGGAGAGTAAACGATTTGGTAGCAAAATACAATATAGACGGTTATCCATATATCATTTTAGTAGGGCCTGATGGTGAAATAATTGAAAAGAATTTAAGGGGCAAACACATGGCCATGGTCGTTGATAATTGCTTTGATTGAAACTAAATAAAAAATAGACTAACCCTCTTAAGGGGGCTATCTGATTTGAGGTGCCTCCTTTTTTTATTTCTAACACATTATATAAATCATGAATAGATCAATTATAAAAGGAGTACTGTTTTTGGTTGTAACGATTGCCTTGATTGGCTGTGACCAATCAAAAGAGAAAGCAGGATGGACAGTAAACGGCACAATTGAAGGCTTGACTGATGGTATTGTAGTTCATCATAAAGGCAAAGAGTATAAAGTATCAAATGGCAAGTTCCAGGTTAAAGGACCTGAGGTAAAGGAGCCAACCAGGATTGGTTTTACCATTAAAGATGCGGAGGTATCTTTTAGTATGTATGTCGAAAATGGTATTACCAATTACTACGCCAAACTAGTTGAAAAAGAAAGACCCTCTTTTTTTGAAAACAAGCCTGAAAAATACAAACAATTGATTGATGAAAAAATAGAAGGATCAATTGTTAATCAGCATTATAAAGAATATTGGAGAGTGATTAATGAACCTAATCAAAAGTATCAGCAAGTGATCTATAAGGCTAGAAAAGATAAGGAGTCTGCTGATAAAATCAACAAATTGGTGCAAGAGAGGGAACAGGCTAAAGTCGAAGCGGAATTAGGGTATATTAAGAGGCATTCAAACGACTATTATGGGGCAGTTGCCCTTGCTTATATGTGTCGTGGTAAGAATAAAGATGAAATAGAAAAAGCGCTTAAATTGCTCGATCCTACAATGGATAATTCGGTTGTACGATCATTAAAAGAGCAAGTGGCCAATTCAAGAGATGTCGATATTTCTGAGGCTATTACTGCAAGTGATGTGTCATATAAAGTGGAGAAAACATTCGATGGCAGTTCTGTACTAAACGTTGTTTATATGGGAGTATTAAGCAATAATCATATTTGTGCTTTAGCCAAAGATGGAACGGTTAAGCTGATCAATAAGCATGGGAGGCAAATTAGCAGCTTTAAACCAGAGTCTGAAAATAAGCCTACCTCCCTGGCCATTGACGAAAAAGATAATATTTACGTGATGTGTCCTCTTATTCAGGAAGTCACAAAAGAATATCGTGGCAAAACATTTAAGAAAAAGCAAACAACCGGCTATTCATGCAAGGTGTTTAATCTGCAAGGTGAAATAATACGCACCATTAGATTAGACAGCCTTAATTCGGCTACAGGGGCTCGATTGGCGAACAATAAATTGATGATAGCCGATCGGGAAAATCGTATTATAGCTGTTTATGATAGTGAAACAGGAGAAAAAGAAGCTGTATTGGAAGGCATGCGCCCATGCTGTGGAATTCTTGATTTTAGCATTAATGAAAAGAATGAAATTCTGGTGGCTAATTTAGGAGCCTTTCGCGTTCAGGCCTTTGATATGAGTGGGAAACAATTGTTGGCTTTTGGTCAGCGTGGTAAAGATGTCAGTGATTTCCATGGTTGTTGCAATCCGGTCAGCGTTGCTTATCTTTCAAATGGTGCAATTGTAACGGTTGAAAAAGACCCAACCCGTATAAAGGTTTATAGTAAAGAAGGAGCAAAGCAAATTGAAGGTATTCAGGAATTGGTAACTGGTTGTAGGTACATCCCAATGATTGTGGATGAGAATGACAACTTGTACCTGGCATCGCCTAAAAAGGGGATTATTAAATGCATCCCTAAAAATAAAGCCATCTAATTGATCAATTATCATACACAAATAATCCCGCAATTGATGTACAAAAATCTAGTAGATAAGAACATGAAGTATATATTCAAATTAATGACCATTATCACGGTTCTGACTCTTAGTTTAGCCGGATGTGGGGAAACGATGAATGAAGGTTATCGGATAAAGGGCTCCATAAAAGGTATTCAAAATGACAAATTGAAGGTAAAACCCGCTTATAAGGGAGCTAAAGAAATTATTGTTGAAGTTAAGGATGGTTGTTTTGAAATTAAAGGAGAGGCATTGAAAGAACCGTGCTCATTTAGCTTCTTTTTGCTGGAAGAAAAAAAGAGCTTTTATTTTTATGTGGATAATGGTGAAATGCTTTTTGAAGGTGAGTTAGGCAAAAGGGATGGGTTTCCTGCAATTATTACCAAGCGCCTCGAAGGATGCGATGTGAATGATCATATTAGCCTGCTCAATAGCCAATATAAAGCAGTTGATGAAAAATACAACTTATCGACAGTGAAAAAGGAAGACTTGAAAGCTGTTTTGGAGAATATGGCTAAAGAGAAGGAAGATATTAAATATACTTTTATTAAAGCAAATCCCAATGCTTATTGGACCGGGCTTGTGGCAAAGGAATTGACACATGGTATGGATGCCGATGAAATTAAAGAGGTACTTAAGTTGATTGATCCTGAACTGGATACGCCGCATTTACGTGAATTAAAATTGATGTTGGCAAAAATGGAAGAGACCGATGTGGAACTCTGTGAAATTACGCAAGCACCTACCATACCTTATAAAGTAGATAAAGACTATAAAGGAAATAAAGTAACTGGGATCAGGTATTTAAGTGTATTATCAGATAATAAGGTTTGCGCACTTTGTAAAGGACGTGAAATAAAAATAATGGAGCCAAGTGGGAAAGAAGCCTCCAGTTTTAAACTAAAAAAGAGTAGTAGCGTGATAGCTACTGATGCAGAGGATCAGATATATACCTTCCATCCAATTATGGAAGTACAAGAAAGGAAAGTGCGTGGCAAACTGGTGAAGAAAAAAGTAAGCAAAGGGCATGAGTGTATTATTTACGATAGAAAAGGAAGACAAATAAAAACGTTTGAAATTAAAGGTTTGGCTTATGCTTCTGGAGCCAGGGTGGTTGAAAATAAACTATTGATAGCTGATGTTAAAAGGCAGTTGGTAGCTATTTATGACGCACAGACGGGGAAACTGTTATCAGAGATGAAAGAAATGCGACCTTGTTGTGGTATTCTGGATTTTAGCATTAATCCTGATAATGAGTTACTGATTGCCAACCTGGGGGCTTTTAGAGTTCAAAAATATGACCTAGACGGTAAATTGCTGTTGACATTTGGGAAGCGAGGAAAAGAACTTGATAATTTCCATGGTTGTTGCAACCCTGTCAGTGTAGCCTTTTTATCAAATGGAGCAATCGTAACTGTTGAGAAAGATTCAACACGGATAAAGATTTTTGGTAAAGATGGCGCCAAAGTGATAGATGGTATCGATGAATTGGTTCAAGGTTGTGAATACATACCAATGATAGTAGATGCTAAAGATAATTTGTACTTGGCTTCGGCAATCAAGGGTATTGTTAAGTGTGTACCAGTTAAATAACTTATTCTACAGGATAAAGAATTACCATTCATTAAAAGTTTAACCAAAGTAATTCTTCGAGGCTTGCCTGGGAAGTCTCTCTTTCTTCACTGAGTCAGGTGAGATGCTCGGCTTATATCTACTAGTGAGATGAATGAAATTAAATAAAAATGAGAATATTAGTATATTTTATGATTGTATTATCGTTTTTAGGCTGCGGATCTGGCGATGATCCCAATACTCCAATAGACAAAGAGATACCGCAATTTCAAATAACAGAACCGGTTGAGAACCAAACTTTATCAAAAGGTGAATATATTGAGTTATCGGGGACCTTAACTGATGATGTTAAGCTTGATAAATTAATAGTCACATTGGTTAATCAATCAACAAAAGCAGGAAACGGAATAGATGATCCATGGCAACCAGAGGCATATTGTATTGATTTGGATACAAAGGAAAAGGAATTAAAAGCCTATCGCTTATTTGATCAGGCTATACCCACTGATTGCCTGGCTGGTTCTTATAATTTGAAACTACAGTTATTTGATGCAGTTGGTAATGAAGCTATTCTCAATTTACTTCTAACAATTCAATAAACATTAGAAAAGAAAAGGTTTTTTAGTTTATTGAAATAGAGCCTGATAGGTGGTTTTGTCACTTTTTACCTCAAAGCATGTCACCTAACAATAATAGTTATGGGTTATATCAGTGAAAAGGGAATTCAGGAAAAATTCAATCTTATCAGGAATATGATAGTAAGCTTTAAATCAAAGGGAAAGATGAAAATTAAATATTGGTTGGTATTAACACTCTGTTTGGTTTTGCTAAAAGCTAATTCACAAGATTATTTGGGACTTGAAAGCGCTGTTCCTGCCAATTGGACAGCAAGTAATAATGGCCTGCACATGTCATCATTGCATGCAAAAATGGGTAACGAATCTATTAAGTGGGATTGGATACCTTCAGGTTCGATTACCATCGATAATCCTGATGGAATGGCGAATGCCTGCAAAGAATATAAAGGGGGCATGATGCTCTGGATTTATAATGACAACGCGAAAGATGCTGATTTAAAGTTCGAATTTATGAACAGTAACGGCACCATTCAGTACCATTTTAAGTATCACATCGACTTTACGGGTTGGCGTGCTTGTTGGATTCGTTTTGATGAAGATATGCAAGGTATCAAGTCAGACAAGAATCTGGTTACATTAAAGATTACCGCTCCATCAACAAACAATGGCGGAACGCTTTATTTTGATCGAATGATATTTCCGGATACGCGGATTAATGACCGGGTTACGCCAGATAAACAATTGCCGGAAATTAATCCTACGATGAAAGAAAACCATTGGGCGGCTTTATGGTATTGGTATTCAAATTATGACTTTCAAATAGAATTGAAAAGTGCAGTTAGTACTGAAGAAGCAGAAGCATTCGCCGAAATCAGGCAAAGAATAACTAATTCAGTAAAGGGAAAAGCACTAACGGATGCTCAAATAACCAAGGTGCAGGAAAAATACAATGAATTAAACCTGCGAAAAGAAAATGGAATCATTTACGGACCAGCTTATGTTGCTTATGATGAAGTAGATGAAGCGAATGGTGATCAGTCACATAGCGAGATAAGTTCCTTGATGTATGATATAGCCAAAGGCTGGCATCATCATCGTGCCAACGGTTTTGACCAGATGTTTATAGATATACTGGATTGGTTATACGATCAGGGTTTAACTGTTGGTAGCTGTTTGGGAACGAACCACCATTACGGTTATCAGTTCAATAAATACCCCAAGGCCATCTGGTTAATGAAAGAAGTTTTGAAAGAGAAAGGTTGTTTTGAACCGGCATTTCAAATGATTCAATTTTGGATGGGGGTACAGGAAGTTCGACAGTTACCTGAATACCATAACTTTCAGGGGATGGTCGATGCCTGGAATACAATTATCCCCGGACGACTGATGGCGATTATGATGCGCGATGACTCACCAGAACTGTTAAGAGATATAGAGTCAAATACAGCATGGATGAATGCGGCTTTACAGTTTAGCGACGGCGTTATTGGAGGATTAAAACCAGATGGTTCTTGTTTTCACCATTATATGATCTATCCTGCCTATGCTAATGGTGGATTTGCGGGCTTAGGGCAATATTTTAACTATGTTGGTGGCACCAAGTACAACTTATCAGAAGAAGCACGAAATAATTTTAGAAATGCCTTGGAACTACAATCATGGTATTGTAATTATCGTGCCTTTCCAAATGGTTTAGCCGGACGACATCCAATAGCAGGAGAGGCCGGAACAGGTGCTATAAATGCCTTGGGTTATTTGGCTAAAGCCTATGATCCGATAGATCATGAACTGGGTGCCGAATATTTGCGCTTAGCGCGCTATAAGCTTGACTTATATAACGAAATAAAAGCCTTAGGAGTAGAACCTTCTGAAGCGCCGGTTGGAAATAGAAGCGCCAATTATGGTGCACTTAACCTGCATCGACGGGATAACTGGTTAGTCGCTATTAAGGGGTTTAATAAGAATGTTATTGGTACAGAAATCTATTCGGCCAATAATCGTTACGGTCGCTATCAAGGATATGGAGGTGTTCAAATATTAGCTTCTGGTGATCCGGTAACCGCTGCATCGAGTGGATTTGTATTAGAGGGATGGGATTGGAATCGTTTCCCGGGTACAACCACTATTCATTTGCCCTATGATTTGTTGGATGCTCCCTATTCCCAGCAGAATGAGTTTTCACAATATGAAACGTTTGCTGGTGCTTGCTCATTAGATGGAAATGGTATTTTTGGAATGAAACTGCGAGAAAATAATTATACGAACTATACATCTGATTTTGTTGCGCGTAAGTCGGTATTTGCATTCGATAATCGTATTATATGTTTGGGTACTGGAATCAACAATAGCAATAAAGCTTCTAAAACAGAAACAACATTGTTTCAAACACACCTGGAGAATGACTCGGAAGTATTATTGATTAATAACGAAGGTGTTACAGACTTTCCACTAAGACAAGAACTGCGTGCTGATGAACATGTTCCAATCACACTTTTGGATACGAAGGGGAATGGGTATTATATACCCGAAGGAAAAGTGAACGTTTATAAAATGCAGCAGGAATCGCGTCATCAAAAAAACAGAAGTACTACAAGTGGTAATTTTGCTTCGGCGTGGATTGATCATGGAACTTCTCCAAAGGATAAAGAATACGAATATTCAATTTTGGTGCAATCTTCAGGAGATGAATTGGAAGAGTTTAAGAATAAAATGCAGTCGTCTGACCAACGCCCATATACAGTTATAAGAAAAGATAATAAAGCCCATGTTGTTTATGATAAAGTAACTAAAACCTATGGGTTTGTATTATTTGAGCCTAATTCAAAAGTTTCAAAATCATATATAGCTGCCACCAATTACCCGTGTTTGGTGATGGTAAAAGAGCAAGCAGTTGGTGAAATAAAATTAGCAATTGCAGATCCGGCAATTAATATGTCGTTAAATGCAGATCATCCAAAAGCAAAGGAAAGGAGAATAAAACTAACGCTCAATGGCAGATTTGAATTAAAAGAGGAATCAGAGGCTTGTCGAATTATCTACAGTGATGAGTTTAAAACTGAGATAGAATTTACTTGTATTCATGGACTTAGTGTAGAGGTAAGCTTGTTAGGAATTCTTAAAACAGGTATTGACAATAATGAAAAAGTATTGTTGACACCCATCATATATCCAAATCCAACTAATGGATTAATAAACATAGAAGAGGATCAATCATTAAAATCTATTCAAGTTCTGGATGGTAATGGGGGAATAGTCAGATTTTTAAGAGTTAGTGAAAAAGCAATATTATTAACTGGCTTACCTGATGGTATTTACTATTTGCACCTCCTATTTGCAAGTGATAAAAAGAGAACAGTGAAAATCATTAAAATGAAATAGTGACTGAATAATAAATAACATAGATAAACGGTTCATTTGGGTTTAGTTTGTTGGACAGTTCGATATGTGAATTGTGATCAGCCCGGGAAGTTTCTCGGGCTGTGCTCCCAGATATAGAAATAATGGTTTTAATCTATTTGGTCAAGCAAGTTGCTTGTTGCTAATTGTATTTATTCAAATGCATCTGATGAATTTATAATCCCATTTATTACAAGTCATTCTTAGAGTTATGCAATACTTAAGCTGGAATGAAAATTTGTATTAATTATCAAATAAGAAAAGTAGTTATGAAGAAATTGATTGTATTATCCCTATTAGCTTTATTTACATTTGGTTTGATGGCTCAGGGTATTGAATTTGAGCAAGGTACGTTAGAAGAAGCAATGGTTAAAGCAAAAGCCGGGAATAAGTTGATTTTTGTAGATTGTTATACTACCTGGTGTGGTCCTTGCAAATCTTTGGCTAAGAATGTTTTTACACAAAAAAAGGTGGGGGATGTGTTTAATGAGAAGTTTGTCAATATAAAAATTGACATGGAAAAAGGTGAAGGCATTGATTTGAAAAAGAAGTATTCAGTAACAGGTTTTCCAACTCTGTTATTTCTTGATGCAGAAGGAAAGGTAGTGCATAAAAAAGTTGGTGCAACTGGCGTTGGAGGCTTAATTGATGAAGCAAACATTGCCACTGACCCCGGATTGAAACTTGAGGCATTAGCTGAGAAGTATGATAACGGCGAGCGCAATATTAAGTTTTTATTTACTTATGTAGAGTCATTATTTAATAATAAGGAATTGGATAAGGCCATTAAGGTAGGAACAACATTTATGACCGAGACACCAAAAGATGACTGGTACAATGTGGATGCTTTTGCTGTTATTGGTTGGTCGCAAGCCTTAAAGTATAAAAGCGAACAATTTAATTATATAGTAGACAATAAGGATCGGTTTGTAGCGGTTGAAGAAATTGGTGAAAGCAATTATGGAGGCGTTGTTGGAGCAAGTATAAGCCGCTACCTGAACAAACTTTCAGAGACCTGCACTCTGGATGAACTTAAGGAGGCGGTAAAAGAAACCAGGCAAGTATATGAATCACCTGATCAGGGAATGTTCCAGGAAGGGCTATATGATAACTGGTATTTAAATAATAAGCAGTACGATAAGTGGTTTGAGCGTAATGAGAAATTTGCTCGTGATGTGTATTCGCAAGACCAAGGTATCGGTTGCCGGATTATAATAAATGTAGTAAACAAGGTAGCTACTGATCCGGAATTTAAAGAAGCCGCCAGGGTGTTTGAAAAGGCGATTGGCTTAACTGAATTGGTTAAAGAAGCAAAAAAAGAGAGTCATGTGAGCTATTATTACCTGGCTTTGTTCAATAAGAAAGTTGGAAATAAAAAAGAAGCACTAAACAACATCAATACCTGTCTTGTCAAGCAAGCTAAAAAGGGTGGAAAAGATGATCCTCGAATTAGTGACTTAAAAAACGAGATTGAGGCGATGTAAGTAGTTGTTGTTGATTTTAAGTAAGTTAATTAGAAAATTAAAGGATTATGAATTTGAATAATGTTTTATGCAATAGAACCTTTAATAGGTTTCTGATTGTACCTGTTTTTATCATGCTTTCTGTTACAGCTTGTTTGTATGCAAGGGGTAATAATAATCCATTGATAACAGTAAAAGTTGCAAATGCCAAAACACAAACCATTAGTATTTATAGTTATGATGGTTCATTTAATCAAAAGATAGAAGCTAAGCAGGATGGTGTTTTTAATGATGTCATTAAAACTGACCTGAACAAGCTTGTTTTTAGTGATGGTACCAATAAGATGTACATATATCTTGAGAAAGGGAACCATCTGAAGATTAGTTATGATGCCAGTGATTTTGAGAATACCTTATCCTTTTCTGGAAAGGGTTTTGAAGCAACTAAGTTAATTTTCGACGACCGGGAATTATATATGAAGTTTTCAAGAAGAGGAACGATGGCTTTGCTGAAAGAAAAACGCTATCAGCAGCGCTGGGATAGTATTAATATGGCACGTCAGGCATTGTTGCAAAATACTCCAAATTTGTCTGAAAAATTTAAACGTTTGCAAAGTAACAACATCCGTTATTTTTATCTAAAGCAATTGCCTACTTATGATATGAAGCATATCATGTTTACTGGCAACAAGAATTTTGAGGTGTCAGAAAACTTTTTGGATGAATATAAAGCATTAAATGATTTTTCCAGCGGTCAAGAATACATATTTTCTTCGGCATATCGTGAGTTAGCTTCCATGCATTATGCCAGTGTTATCAATAAAGCCAATAATCCTGATTCTCTATCCTGGGATTTGCTGGCCATCAAAGTTCTATCAGAAATCCCTAATGATACCATTCGAAATGGACTTTTAATGCAATATGCAGGTTTTCATTTAAATGCTGATAATAAGCATGCCAAGGTATACTTTGACACCTGGATGGCTGCATCAGGCAATAAATGGCACAGGAAGAAAGTAACCAAAATGTATAATAACCTTAAAACCTTTGTCAATGGTATGCCATCGCCAAAGTTTATGAATTATGAGAACCATGCAGGTGGTACTACTTCTTTAGACGATTTAAAAGGCAAGTATGTTTATATTGATGTTTGGGCAACATGGTGTGGCCCCTGTAAAGCAGAAATACCACATTTAAAGAAAGTAGAAAAGCAATATCGTAATAAAAACATAGTCTTTGTTGGCCTTTCGATTGATAAGCAGAAAGATAAGGAAAAATGGAAAAACATGGTGACTGAAAAAGGATTAGAAGGTGTTCAGTTAATTGCAGA
>NZ_CEXQWX010000180.1:0-11775 GCF_982718395.1 Carboxylicivirga sp. | reverse complement strand
GGTAGTAAAGAGTTTGCCAAAGATTTTATGATGCGTCATAAGATCCCGACAGCAAGTTATTTATCCGTTACACAAAATAATTTGGAAGAAGGACTTTCTTTCCTGAAAACCTTAAAAGCACCATATGTTCTTAAGGCTGATGGCTTAGCTGCCGGTAAAGGCGTATTGATTCTTGACGATTTAGCGGAAGCGGAAGCTGAATTAAAGGAAATGCTAAGTGGCAAATTTGGAGATGCTTCGAGTAAGGTGGTCATCGAAGAATTCTTAAGTGGTATTGAGTTATCTGTTTTCGTTTTAACGGATGGTCATGGCTATGTCGTTTTGCCTGAGGCAAAAGATTACAAACGTATCGGCGAAGGTGACACCGGCCTTAACACCGGTGGAATGGGTGCTGTATCTCCGGTACCATTTGCCGATGATGTGTTCATGAAAAAAGTACACGACCGCATCGTTAAGCCTACAGTTGATGGTTTGGCTGAAGACAATATTCCATATAAAGGTTTTGTATTTATTGGATTGATGAGTGTAGACGGAGAACCCTATGTTATTGAATACAACGTGCGCATGGGTGATCCGGAAACAGAAGTGGTCATTCCCCGCTTAAAATCAGATTTAGTTGAGTTATTTGAAGCCGTTGCAGCTGGTGAACTAAGAAAGAAAGTGATTGAAGTTGACGAAAGAAGTGCTACTACAGTTATGTGCGTTTCTGGTGGCTACCCGGGTTCATATGAAAAAGGGAAAGCAATTACTGGCTTGGATATGATCAAAGACGGACTTGTATTCCATGCCGGAACCTCAGATAAAGATGGACAAGTCGTTACGTCTGGCGGAAGGGTTATTGCTTTGACAGCCTATGGATCAAACAAGGAAGAAGCCTTAAAGAAATCATTCGAAAATGCTCAGAAGATAAATTTTGAAGGTAAATATTTCCGCTCTGATATCGGATTCGATCTATAAATCACATGCTGTTCCGAACTACAAATAGAAATGATATTGTCGCCTTAGCCTTGATGCCATTGTTGCTGATAGGCTTTTGGCTTAATACGCTTCTGTTTGATCAATCGCCAAGTTTTCCATACGATAATAATCCAATGCCTTTATGGGATCTGGTGATTAATTCACTGAAGGGGCATCATCTGCTGGCTTCGTTAATTAGTATGTTTATTGCGCTTATAATGATGCTGAGTATTAACCGGATCACGAACCGCTATGCATTGTTTAACGGTCAGACAAATATTCCTGGCTTTGTTTATATGCTGTTAGTCAGTGGTTACCTGATGGCTCAAAAACTTCATCCGGTTTGGATGTTTACACCATTACTCATATTGGCAACAGAAAGGCTATTTGCTGCCTCGGGTCAACGTAAACCAATGACCTGGTGCTTTGAAGCATCATTCTGGTTATCGCTGGGAACGCTTTTTTATGCAAAAGGAATATATTTCATTGTTCTTTTATGGATGGTTATGTTTATACTTCGCCTGATGAATATGCGAAGTTTACTGGCTTCTATAATCGGACTCACACTTCCTTACTTGTTTGCCTTTGGCTATTATTTTTGGTTTGATCAGTCTGCTACCTTCCTCGAAACGGTATTTGAAAACTTTGTATCCCCAATAGCCTTTTATAAGCATACAATTTATTCACAGGTATATAATGGCATATTAATATTCCTTGTATTCATATCCATTTTATCGGTGGTAAGAACATTACCGGCCATTAAAATTATCACACGTAAACATTACCGGATATTTATCTGGCTGATCGTGTTATGCGTAGTAGCTGCAATTACACCCTATTATTCACTTGAAGTCATGCCGATATGGGCCATTGGTGCATCCATCGTCGTTGGACGTTTTCTGGCACTGATACGCCGACGTATACTGCAAGAAGTATTATTTTATATTTTAATAGCGTGTACCATTGCTGCCCAGTTTCTCATTTGATCAATAATGAACATTTCAAAGCCTACACTAGCTATATACGGTATACAAGACCGAATCAATAGTTCAACTCCTTTTTATGTGCACGATCATGCAATGACCTTAATGCACGAGGGAAAAGTATTACAACACCTCACCCTAGAAAGACTAAGTCGTCAAAAACATGACAACAAATTGCACGAATCAATCTATTCGCTATTAAAAGATGGAGGCTTGCTTAAAAATACTGATTATGATCTGGTATTTGTGGATAATGTAGTTGGTAGAAGTTTTATCTCGTCATGTGGTCGTTTTCGTTTTGAAGGACCTTTAAATAACACACTTAATATCACTGCCGAAAAAGGGCGTTGCTGGTGGCTTAATCAGGAAAAAGAGGCTTATGTTCTTAATCATGAACTGGCGCACATTGGCGCCTGTTTACCCTTTTATGGCTCTTTCAAAGAAAATAGCCTGTTAGTTCATTTCGACGGTGGTGGAAGTCTTAGTAACTTTTCAGTTTTTACCTATCGGAATAATCAACTTGAGGCGATTGAACACCATTGGGACTTCAAGTATTTATCAGGATTATTTAATGCTAATGCATTGGTATTTGGCATCATTGGGGCAAAACAAAAAGATCAGAATAGTGTACCGGGTAAGATGATGGGGCTGGCAGCCTATGGAAGTTATTGTTATGACGTTGAACAATGGTTAATAGAAAACAACTATTTCTCCGATATATGGAGAAGTAAAGCCAGTTTTTTTGAAGCTGTTAAAAAGGTTTTCGGCCTTGACATTCAGCATTTGAATCAGGACAATCCTTTCCTACAAGATGTCATTGCCACCATGCAAGGGATCTTTCAAAGAGAATTGTATAACAAACTTAAGGAACTGCAATCCGAATTTAATTCGGAGTATTTGTATTATTCGGGCGGGTCAGCCCTGAATATTGTAGCCAACACTCAAATTGTTGAATCCGGTTTATTTAAAGATGTTTTTATCCCACCTTGCACTGAGGATAGTGGTCTTTCACTAGGTGCTGCAGCATTTATTGAATGGCAAAAGCATGGTGAATCAGTTAGCCATTCACCTTATCTTAACAATTGGAAACTGAAATCAGACACATGCCAATTCAACTCCGAAGATATAGAAGCTTGTGCAATGGCTCTTTCACAAAAAAAGATAGTTGCCGTATGTAATGATGCGGGTGAAATTGGTCCACGGGCACTTGGTAATCGATCAATACTCGCCCTGGCAAACTCAAAAGCTTTAGCAGATAAAGTGAGTATGACTCATAAAAAACGGGAATGGTATCGCCCTGTCGCTCCTATTATGCTGAAAAAAAACGCACAATATTTTACCAATAAAGAGCAAATTCACCACCTGGCTAAGTACATGTTACTTGATTTTGATATTGCTACAGACAAACGAAAAGAGATAGAAGGTGTTGTTCACGTGGATGGTACCTCACGAATTCAAACTGTTCAGCGCAATGACAATCCATATCTTTTTGCTCTTCTCTCCCACTTAGATGAAAAATATGGTATTAAAGCGCTAATTAATACTTCTTTTAATGTACGTGGTGAACCAATTGTTTACAATGAATCAGGAGCCATTAAATCAGCTAAAAACATGAAACTGGATGCGGTAGTGTTAAACGGAAAATACACGGTTCTATAGCCATTTATCGATTATGTTTTCGAGATCGTCCATCTTAACTGGTTTCCCTATATAGTCATTCATTCCGGCCTCAATACATATTTCCCTATCACCCTTAAGGGCATTGGCAGTCATAGCAATAATAGGTAATTCCAGCTTTTCCTCACGTAATTTTTTGGTTGCATCTAAACCATTCAAAACAGGCATCTGCACATCCATAAACACCAAGTCAATCTTATCCTTTACATCTCCCACCAACATATCAACAGCTTCCTGACCATTATTTGCAATCATTGTTTGAAGGCCTAATCGTGCAAGCATTTTCTCAGCAATCTTCTGGTTAATAATATTATCCTCTACCAAAAGGATTTGCTTGTTTTTGATCCTCTCTTTTAGTTCTGCAACCTGAGCTTCGCCATTGTTAATATCATTTTTACCTTCCACCAGCAGTTTTTCAATCGCGTTAAATAAATCAGTATGTTTTACCGGTTTCTGTAAAACAACATCAACACCATTGAACTCCTCAGTGTTTTTCCATCTGTTTTCCGATGAGAACAATATTGTTTTGATATTCTTTTGCTTACGCTTAACTGTTTTAAGGAATTTATCATCTGCCTTACTAAACACATGGCTATCAATAATCATCAGATTATAACCTTTATCTTCTTCCAGGCGAATTAATGCTGACTTCTCATCGTTAACTGTTTCCGATTTTATTTGCCAGTTATTTAAAGTTTTCTTCAGTAATAACAGGTTGGTTTTGTGATTATCAACAATCAAGGTGTTAACATGTGCAAACTGCTCAGTGTTTAGTTCTAGTGTCTTATGGTTTTTATCAATAACGAAAGGCAGAGTAAAATGAAATACTGAACCAGGATTCTCTTTCGACCACATAAAGTTAGGGTTTGGACTTTCAACCCATATCTTACCTCCCATCAGCTCAACCAGCATTTTGGAGATACTTGTTCCTAATCCTGTTCCTCCGAACTTACGGGTTGTTGATCCATCGGCCTGAGTAAATGATTCAAATATTTTTTCTAACTTATTTTTAGGAATTCCAATTCCTGAATCTTCTACCGAGAAGTGAAGCACCACATTGGTACCCTTTTGTTGCTCAATCTCAACCTTTAGAACTACTTCTCCTTCAGATGTAAATTTAACAGCATTTCCCATCAGATTGACCAATACCTGAATCAGACGACTCTCATCTCCTATTAAAAATGGTGGTATGGTATCCTCTACATCATTCAGTATCTCAATACCTTTCTCAAGCGATCGGAAAGACATTTGATCCATCAGGTAATCAACCGTAGAACGAAGGTTAAACGCATAAGATTCAATCTTCATTTTTCCTGCCTCAATTTTAGAGAAATCAAGGATGTCGTTGATAATATTAAGGAGGTTATCACATGAGCGGCCAATGATGGAAACAACATTCTTTTGCTCCTTACTCAATCGTGTTTTAGCTAATAGCTCTGTTGCTCCGATTATACCATTCATAGGTGTTCGAATTTCATGGCTCATATTGGCCAGAAATTCTGACTTTGCTTTATTTGATTCAGCTTCTTTCTTCTGGATTTCCTTCTGTGCACTAATATCCATAAAGGCCTCAAGGAATACTTCTTTTTGTTCCAGGGAGATGGGAATGATATTCTTTAATATCTCTCGTGAAATATTATTCTCTTTGATTTCCAGCCGCTCCTCCAATGAAGCAACATTTACTCCTGTTTGCTCATCCCTATACTCTTCCTTTTTGTTAGTACTAAACAGTTCATCGTATGAACTATTGGTTAGATGAGCCAATGCCTTTTCACTGTTTCCAAAACCCATAATTTTTGAGGCTGTCTTATTGATCTGGATAATCTGCTTATTATTATCCACAATCATCACGCCCACCGGTAAATTATCAGTTATGGTCGAAAGAGCCTTATTAGACTCCTTAAGTGACTCTGTCAACAACTTTTTCTCAGTTGTATCCTCTTTGATTGCCACATAGTTTGAGATGGTTTTGTCTTTGCTTAAAACCGGCGAAATCAAAACTTTCTCCCAATATATGCTCCCATCATCCTTAGTGCTGGATATCTCACCTTGCCAAACCCTTCCCTCTTGTATTGTTTGCCAAAGTACATCGGCTAATTCGTTCTTTTTATTTTGAAGCTTAAAAAAGTTAGTATTTCCACTTTCCAGCTCACTTTTCGAGTAGCTATCCAATGATTTAAAACCTTTATTAACGTATTCTACGTTACCTTGGGTATCGGTAATCATGATAGAAATAGGGCTTTGCTCAACTGCCTGAATCAATTTCTTGTTATTTTCCTCAGCCTTCTTCCGATAAAGAATAACATTACGAATTTGAGATAGCAGAAAGTAAGTAAGCAAAATAACGAATAAAGTAAAAAATATCAGTGAGGTATACTTTAACTTGTTATAACGGCTTAATACATTAATCCCTTTATTATTTAGGCTAACTAATCGTTTGTTGATCTCATAAGCGATTGTATTCTCAATCTCCAACATGCGATCAAATTCTGGTTCAGCACCTTTAATAAGTTGTTCTACATTACTTTTCAGGTGCTCATTACTACCGGCATGTACCGTTATATTTTTTAATACCTGATCAGATATACGGGTAGATTGGTTATACAGATCATCAATTATCGGAATCAGCTCGCTAACTTCTGAGATTGAACCAGTATAATCATCCTCCAGGTAAGTGATTCGGATTGTTATAGAGTCTTTTGAGTAATCCTTAACAGGTCGAACATCTTCTATAATTCCACCTTGATCGATCACATTAAGTATTGCCTTACTTTTCCGTGTCAGCTCCTCAATCTCCTCATCATTATTTTCAAGCGCTTTTACAAGGTTTATTGATGCGTATGATTTAAAAGCCAGGTTGAGCTTTAGTAAACTTTGATTAAGCAGATTCTCTAACTTCAATAACTTTTCCTGATTTTCAATTGAACTCCTATATTTTGAAGAAAATGATCGGTCAAAGTAGTTTTCAATAATAAGAATCGTTGCAATGGTCAAAAGAAATATAGCCAATAATAAGTATAGCTTATTAATTATTGGTTCTCTGAAATATGATAGCTTACTTCTTTTATTGCTTTTATTCACAGAAAAGATTTTTCCTAAAAATAGAATTTTAGCAGTAATTTAAAAAATAATGGTCGGCCTTTTCGAGAATCCATAATGACTTAATGTTGAATCACTCAACTCTTTTGAAGCCAGATCAAGAAAAGCACGTGCTAAAACAGGCTCGGAACTACAGGACATAAGAGCTGCATAAATTGGAACCGCGTTATTATGTAGGGATTTTGGATTGACAATTTCAATGTAATCGACATTTCCATTAACTTTTATATTACTTTTCCAGTTTAGAGCAATATCGGCCTGATCACCTTTTAATCCCTTTACCAGGCCTTTGGAATCAGAAGTTAATGAAACAACACTTTTCGAAACAGAATTATAAGCTTGTTGCTTCTCCAGAAAAGCCTTAGTCTCGTATCCCAAAGAACTTGTTTCCGGATTTGCCATAATGATCGCATATTTCCCTTTTTTCTTCAATAGTGATGCATTACCATTAAAACCCTTTGGATTTCCTTTTTTAACCATATAAACCAAGTGGTTATATCCCAAAAACAAAGAATCTGTTAAACGACAACCAGTGTTCTGCTCAAAAATCTCAAAACTATGGCTCGATGAAGGTATATAGATGTCACCTTTGGTAGAGTAGTTAATAATTCCCATCAAATTTTTGGAACAATCATTCTGGATTGTAACACTACATTTAAACTGCTGCTCGAACGTGCTTTTTAAATCAACCACCATATTTAACATGGTGTTTTCACAGTATATGATAAGTTCCTTGGGTGGCTCACTAATTTTCTTGATGCGTTGCTTCTGTTTTTGTCGACATCCGCTAACGAACAATGCTAGGCATACAAGGGTGAGTATATATTTTGCATGAGGCATCTTTACACTTTTAACAATGAGCAAGTTAGTGAATCGCCTTATCGATAAACAGTCGTTTATCACTAAAATCTACATGTTTATCAAATCGAATTACGCACTAATGAAGTGTTTTCGTATCCATTTGGGGACAACAAAGGCTCCAATGACCAAATAAGGATAGTAGCTAACAAGGCGCCACATAAAGGCCATAGCCATTCCTGTTCCGACTGGTACCATATTGGACAGAAATTCTTTGAATACCCATTCGGCAAAGCCACTTCCCCCTGGAGTTGGGCTTACCAACATCATGATCCACATAACAAGTTGTTTCCCGAAAATGAGAATATGATCATTCCATCCTAGTAATTGAAAACCAAAAAATGCCAAAATTAGGGTATTTACAATCCAATATCGGGCCGTCCAGCTTAGTGCGGTAGCGGCAAAAGCTTTTAACCAATTTATCAATGGCCAACGTTTAAACTCCTCTGATGTTGAGATCAAATCTGAGCCTGATTCATTTGCCTGTGGTCTCCAACGTCGAATAATTGGTAGCTTAAAAATCCATAATAGCAACCATTTTAGTCCGCGGGGATTGAAAAACAAACCATAACTGATAACAACAGTATAGGCCAGCTTCAGAAAATACCCAGTCAAAGCGAACATAAAGAACTGATTCTTATACCATGGTAAACCTTCTAAAACACTATCGCCAAAAGCAAAAATATCTGTGCGTCCAATGAATAACAGTATCAATGGGAATGTAAGTATGAAATATAACTCATCCAGAAATGAAGTAACCATTACAACAGCAGTACTCCTTCCTAATTTCACCCCTTCTTTGTTTATAAAGAAAATCGCAACACTCGTTCCCCCAATGGCTGATGGTGTTATGGCTGAAGTAAACTCCCATAGCATAATGGTATTAAAAGCTTTCCGCCAGTTTAATTGATTGTTTGTAAGTAATCGAATCCTGACCATGTATCCGAAGTCTCGAATAGCCATCATCAAAAAAGATATAAAAAACCAGAATAATGACTGAAGCGTAAAGGAAAAGTAGTCTAATACCGAAGGATCAAACTCTTTATATAAAAAATAACCAGTTACCCCCAAACCAATAATGATTGGAAAGGTAATACGTCCAGGGCGAATGCTTCTTAATATTTTGCCAGAATTATCTGCCATAGCGTGCAAAGTTATAGTAAACCATTCAGCCTATGAAATGCTCGAAACATTTAATTCATCAACTCAATCAAAATTCATAATTATTTAATCTCTCTCGAAATATAACTGAACCATATTTTTACCATGATGTTATAGTCAATAAAAAAGTATGAAAGACATTCCATCTCCATGTATAAGCGTTTGTCAATATGACAGCAAAGGTATTTGTTTCGGATGCAGAAGAACCATTGACGAAGCAGGAAACTGGTCTAAATATTCAAACGAAGAAAAAGAAAATATCATAAAAGAACTTTCCGTTCGAAGAAATGTTGAAGGTGAGCAACCCACCATATTCCTGAGATAATTGCTCTTCAACTTTAATATTTTCAATAATCAGGCGAATAAGAAGTTATAATTCTGAACATTAAACTTAGTTGAATCATAACCATTTTGTATTTCATTCGTAGTTAACATCAAATGGGGACGAAACCTAATATTTAGAAAATTAATGTAAAGAAAAGTAATTAGTATTGTTTGTTGTACAATTACTTATACATTTGCGCTTAATTTTTTATCAGAGGTCTTAGATTATATTTTGTTGTTGAATTAAGTGATGTTTGAATGATCTATACTTTTATTATCCTGTTTTGGTCGATTAACAATCCGGCTACTGTTTCTCACGAAGAAGTTGAAGAAATAAATATATCGCAGCAGCTTTATCATGAAATTGGGAATCCTTCACTATCCTATGAGGCATTTGATCTTGCCTATCACGGCTGGATAAAGCTAAAAGACTCTATATCAATAAAAAACAACATTATTACTTTGATTGATTTCAGTCAACCGTCAACAAGTAAACGTTTTTACCTGATTGATATCAATAAACGTGAAATAATATACCAGAATTATGTGGCTCACGGAAAAAACAGCGGCATGCTGAACGCCAAAAAATTTTCCAATATCATTCACAGCAACCAAAGTAGTTTAGGTTTTTTTAAAACAGGCGAGACTTACTATGGCAAGCATGGCTTATCGTTAAAACTCGATGGATTGGAAAATGGAATTAATGATATGGCCAGAAAAAGACATATTGTCATTCATAAAGCAAATTACGCTGAAGAAACATTTATAAAAAAACATGGTCGCCTTGGCAGAAGCTTCGGCTGCCCTGCTATACCCGCTGACAACTATCAATTTGTCATCAACAAAATAAAAGATGGTAGCTTGCTGTTTATCTACTCACCTATGAAGAGCTATCTAAAAAAATCTACTGTATTAAATTGAAATTTTCACTAAATTAATATCTCAAGCAATTAGTTGGGATATGAAACTCTTTTTGATCTGCATTAGCTTAATACTATTGTTTGGAACAGGTATTGACTGTATCTGTGCATCTGCATGCATAGATAAATCTCCTAATTCCAACATGGCTAACGCCGTCCAGATCAACAAGTATCTATACAGAATTATCAATAATCTTCAAAAAAACCAATCTGTAAAACTTAAGGGACAAAAAGTTTACTCTAGTCAGGTTTTAATATCCGCGTATGAACATAGTGGCTATGATCTTTTGTGGCAAAATGAGCAAAACAGACACGACCTGTTATCAATAATTGAAGAAGCATATCTAGATGGACTGAATCCGTATGATTATCATGTTGAATACATCAGAAACAATATTACCAAGCATAGAAGTAAACCCAGCAGATCATTCAATAAAGCAGTCGCTGATATTATTATGACAGAGGCTATTCTTACATACAGGATGCATTTAGCTAAAGGCAAGGTTAATCAAAATAGTTTAAAGCCCAATTGGCAAGATTGTATTACAACAGAAGCAGATACACTTATTCAATCATTGCGAACTCACTTATCAAATAACACATTAAAAAAGTGGATTGATGCCTCTCGTCCTAAGCTAAAGATTTACAATGAATTCAAGAATCTTTTTGCCAAATACTACTCCATTTATCATCGCGGCGGTCACCTTGTGAAACTAAAATACCCCGGATTTTCATTAAAATTAGGTGATACAATTCCTGAGGTAGAATTACTAAAACAACATTTGGTTGCCAATGCTTACTCTTCTTTGTCTGTCGATAATGTATTTGACCAACAATTGGAGGAGGTAGTTAAAGACTTTCAAATATTAAATGGCATTGATTCAGATGGCATAGTCGGTGAAAAAACATATGAAGCACTTAATATCTCCATCCCTGAACGATTAGATATTTTAAGAGTGAATATGGACCGAATCAGGTGGTTGAACCACAAGTTGCCGGATGACTATATCTTAATCAACATTGCGAGTTTTTACTTACATGTAGTAAAAAGCAATAAAATGACATATTATTGCCGTGTTGTCGTTGGGAAAGATCACAAACAAACTCCGACTTTTAGTTCTCAAATCAGTTACCTCGTTTTTAACCCCAGCTGGCGCATTCCTTTCTCAATTGTAAGTGAAGAAATTTTACCTCAATTAAAATCAGACAAGAAATTTCTTCAGGATAGAAATATGGTTCTTTGGAAAGGCAATAAGCAGATTAATCCTGAAACCACTGATTTTAGTCAGTATTCGATCGATTACTTTCCTTTTTCAATTACACAACAGCCTGGTCCAAGTAATGCATTAGGCAAAGTCAAATTCATTTTCAGCAACCCTTATGCAGTCTATCTGCATGATACCCCTTCAAAGTCATTATTTAACAGATCAGAGAGAGCGTTTAGCCACGGTTGTATTCGTGTTGAGAATCCTTTACAATTAGCCCATTTGTTATTAAACGATCAGAAATATAGCCTGGAACAAATAAATGAGATAGTGGCAACTAAAGAAACAACAACCGTATTCCTTAATAAACAGATGCCGGTCGTTATTATATACATGACCTGTGACGACAATAAGCATGACGGACGCATCAGTTTTTACAAAGACATATATGGTCTTGACCAACAGGTGTTAGATGCATTAAGTAAAAGCAGATAATAAAAAACCTTGCATCTTCTTGATGCAAGGTTTCGTGGAGAATAGCGGAATCGAACCGCTGACCTTTTGACTGCCAGTCAAACGCTCTAGCCAACT
>NZ_CEXQWX010000179.1:0-11829 GCF_982718395.1 Carboxylicivirga sp. | reverse complement strand
AGAGTTAGTTTGGATGAATTAAGTTCTCAAACAAGGCAAAAATAATGCGAATAGCATCGCTATTTAAAGAGTTTTTGCAGAAGCATGAGAGCTTAAGTCGTCAAAATAAGCCAAAGGATAAAACTTAAACAGTTTCTAAATGTTGATGAAGATTTTCTTTCTTATTTTCATTAACAATGGATCGAAGGTTTTTTATTACTTTTATCAGCAATGAGCGTGTTGATTCGAAGGATATTTAATCGCAGAGGGCCTTTAGGTTATTTGGCAATTATCATTCTAATTGCTAGTAATATACATATAGCAAGTAGTCAAAATAATCGTCTGTCAATGGAGCAGTTCACAATTAAGGATGGACTGTCCAATAGTCATATTACAACCTTATTTCAGGATAGTAGAGGATATATTTGGGTCGGGACAACCGATGGGCTTAACCGGTATGATGGTTATAATTTTGTTGTTTACAGACATCATCCTTTAATTGATAGCACCATTGTTGGAAATTATGTGCAAGCAATCACCGAAACACCAGATGGAAACATTTGGATTGGAACCCGTAATAGTGGTATTGCAATCTGGCAAAAGAAGAATGGTAAATTTCTGAATATTGATAAAGAATCTGATCTTTTTAAAGCGCTTCGTGAATATGGTGTTTATGGGATGCAGGTTGATGAAAATAATGTTTGGATCAAAACCAGAAATGCAATTGCAAAAGTTAATCATCAGACCAAGGAATTTAAAAAGTACGATCATTATTCTTCCGTATTAAAAAAAGGAACCAGTGGCTCTTACCCTGTAGTTACTAAGAATGGTCAGGTATGGTTTGGCTCAAAAGATGGTATTCAGCACATAAAAAACAATGAAGGGAATATTCAACACATTATTACCGGGAATCCTCAGCAGCAGATTGAGGTAAGTAGCTTGGTACAGGCAGGCGATAGTACGCTGCTTGCCGGCTCAGCTAACGGTCTGTTTAAGTATCATCTGTTTGAAGGTACTGTTAGTCAGGTTTACAAGACTAATAACAGGTATGCTACAGAGGCAATAAATACCATATTGACATCAGCAGATGGAACTGTTTGGTTGGCAACACCAAAGGGCTTAATGTTTATGCGACCTCCATACGAAAGCTATTCTTCGTATGTGATTAACTCGAATATTGCAGATGCGTTCAGAAAGATATCAACAATATTGGTTGATGAAAGTGGTTTACTATGGATTGGTACCCGACAGGATGGTTTGTTTAAATTAGATCAAAAACCGTCAAAATTCTCTTCTATTGCGGCTAAAGATGATATGCAATACCCGATTGATTGTTTTGATTTTCAAGAGGTATATGTTGATGAGAAAAACAATTTATGGTTAGGCACATCACAAAAAGGAGTATATAGAATTAACCGGGAAACCAAACAATTTAGGCATTACAATATTTACCCACCATATATTGCAGAGGATGATCCATCTGTGAATTCATTGTTTAAAGACTCTAAGGAAAATATCTGGATAGGGACGGATGAAGGGGTATTTATATTGAAAAAGGGTGTAAATCGTATTACTGAGTTTGACTATACCAATAGCAGCGATTTTCGCTACCTGCTCAAGACAAATGTAATCAAGGATATCATTGAAGATCGACTTGGGCACATGTGGTTTGCAACACAGTTTGGACTTTATCGCTACGATGGAAATAGAATTACCAGTTACTGGGCCGATAATGAGACTGATTATGGATTGTGTGACGATGAAGTCAATGTGCTTTTTGAAGATGCTGACGGACTGATCTGGATTGGCACAAATAATGGAATAAATACATATAATGTTGCCTCTGAGTTATTCAGTACCTACAGAAATATGGTTGATCAGCCCAAGGTATTAAGTCATAATATAATATCGGCCTTTGCCGAAGATCACGATAAGATTGTTATTGGTACTCATTCAGGTTTGTCTTATTTTGATAAGAATACAAAAACAACTTCTTTCTGGCCACATGATGATTTAATTAATGGAAAGATATACGCTGTTGAAATAGATAATTATAATAGGATATGGGTGAGTAGCGGAATCGGTATTTCATCAATTATTCCTGGCACACCACCTTTCCATTATAATATTAATGATGGAGTTCCAGAGTATAATTTTAATATTGGTTCTTCATGTAAGTTTGGTGAGAGCGAATTATTCTTTGGAGGAGACAAGGGACTAACAATCATAAACTCGCAAGACGTTCCAACCAATATTAATAAGCCCAAAGTTGCAATTACTGGTGCCAAGGTATTCCGTAAGGGGAAAGAAATTCAGGATTATCAAGGTGAACTTTCAGAAATTAAGATGATTTATAAGCGCAATACGATGATTCAGGTTTCGTTCTCTGCGCTGGAGTTTACCTACCCATCTGCCAATACTTATCGGGTTAAACTGGAGGGACATGATGAAGGATGGCGGGATGTTACTTACCAGAATTTTGTTAATTTCTCTAATTTATCTCCTGGATTGTATACACTCAAGGTGAAAGGCTCAAATAATGATGGTGTATTGAGTCCTGATGAAGCCAGGCTTGTTATTGATGTTCAACCACCGTTATGGATGTCGGGTTATGCCTACGCCTTTTATATTATTTTCGGGGTATTACTGATCCAAACCTTGATCAACTATCGAATCAGAAATTACCGAAAGGCTTATAAGGCTCTGAATGAGAAGGCTTTGGATAAAAAGAAAATTGAGCTGCAGAAAGAGAGTTTATCGCGGATCCATCAAAGCCTGACAGATAGTATCAGTTATGCAAAAAGGATACAGGAGGCAATGATACCATCAGAAGAAGCTGTCAAACAAATTATACCGGAATCATTTGTGTATTATCGTCCCAAAGATATTGTAAGTGGTGATTTTTATTGGACATACCGTTCTCTAAACAAAGTTTTTCTGGCTGCTGTTGATTGCACTGGCCACGGTGTGCCTGGAGCTTTTATGTCGATTATTGGATACGATTTACTTAAGAATATTGTTGAAATTCAGGAAGAACACTATCCTGAACGAATTTTAAACAAATTAAGTCGTGAAGTGGCTCTTACTTTTAAAAAGAATGGACAGGATGCATCGTTAAATAAGCAGAGTATTGATGATGGGATGGATATTGCCTTGGTGATGCTTGATGAAGAAAAGCAACTATTGCACTTTTCAGGAGCGATGAATCCCTTATATATTATCAGGGATAATGAAATTATGACTTACAAAGGCGATCGTTTTCCAATTGGATACTCCGATGGAGAAAGAGAATTGTCTTATACGCGGCAGGAGATAAAAGTGTATCCAAATGACGTGATATACTTATTCTCAGATGGATTTGCAGACCAATTTGGAGGTCCGGAAGGAAAAAAGTTTAAGTATCGTCGATTCCGTCACTTGCTTTTGAATATCCACAAGTTGCCAATTGATGATCAGAAAGCCATTCTGCACCAGAAGATGGAAGAATGGATGGGTACTGAATATGAACAGGTAGATGATATTCTTTTAATTGGGTTTCGTTTATAACATATACAAAAAAAGTCCGGTAATTACCGGACTTAAATATTCTGATGACTATCTATCTCTTAAACATTAAATCGGAAGTGCATGATATCACCATCCTGCACAACATATTCTTTTCCTTCCACACTCATCTTTCCAGCTTCCTTACAAGCCTGTTCTGAGCCTAACGCAACGAAGGTAGCGTACTTAATAACTTCAGCACGTATAAAACCCTTTTCGAAATCGGTGTGAATCACACCAGCTGCCTGAGGAGCTAAATAACCTTCATGGAATGTCCAGGCACGAACCTCTTTTTCACCAGCTGTAAAATAAGTTTGCAGACTAAGTAGTTTATATGCTGAACGAATAAGTTTTGCTACACCCGATTCGGTCAGACCCAAATCCTCAAGAAATTCCTGACGCTCTTCAAATGTTTCCAGTTCTGCAATTTCAGATTCTGTCTTTGCCGCAATTAAAAGGATTTCAGCATTTTCATCCTTAACAGCCTCCTTAACAGCCTCTACATGTTGGTTGCCATCAATCACAGCATCTTCATCCACATTACAAACATACATTACCGGTTTGTTGGTAAGCAGGTATAAATCCTTGGTAACTTTTTCCTCATGCTCCGTCAGTTCAACTGTACGAGCTGATTTACCGTTTTCAAAGGCTTCTTTGTATCGATATAGTACTTCAACCAGCTTCTTGGCATCAACATCCTTTGATGCTTTTGCAGCTTTCTCGGTCTTCTGGAGGCGTGCTTCCACTGTTTCCAAATCTTTGAACTGAAGCTCCAGGTCGATAATTTCTTTATCTCTTACCGGATCAACTGAGCCATCAACATGAGTGACATTGTCATCGTCAAAACAGCGTAATACGTGAATAATAGCATCTGTTTCACGAATGTTAGCCAGGAATTTATTTCCTAAGCCTTCGCCTTTACTGGCTCCTTTAACAAGACCTGCAATATCAACAATCTCAACGGTGGTTGGAACCACGCGTTGTGGCTTTACCAATTCCTCAAGTTTAACCAAACGATCGTCAGGTACAGTTATCACACCTACATTTGGCTCAATGGTGCAAAAAGGGAAATTTGCGGATTGAGCTTTTGCATTTGATAAGCAATTAAATAGGGTTGATTTTCCAACGTTGGGCAAACCAACGATTCCACACTGTAATGCCATTATATGATGTCTTAATTAGTTACTCTATTGTTTTTTGCGCTGCAAAAGTAGTTGTTTTTTAGTTAAAAGTATCAAGATGTGAGTATCAAGTATTAAGATGGTGGTATAGAGCTTAACATTACAATGTGCAAAAAAAGGATCGCATCTTTATGACCTGGATGGAAATAAAGATGCGATCCTTTTAGCTTGTGGCTAATGGCTTGAATCCATTAGCTATTTTATTTATTCACCAAATTCGCCAAATTCACCGTTTTGAAGAAACACAACACTCTTCTCAATTTCTTTGTACATGATTTTGTCTTCCTTTACAAAGTCAACGTATTCACGATACTGTGCTAAGAAATCTTCAAGGAATGGAGATGTTTTTGCAGGGCGACGGAAATCTATTGCCTGTGATGCATTAAACAGCTCTATAGCCAAAACGCGCTCTACGTTCTGTGCAATTTTTAGCGCTTTTGTTGCAGCATTTCCACCCATACTCACATGGTCTTCCTGCTCATTGGATGAAGGAATGCTATCAACAGATGATGGTGTTGCCATTTGCTTGTTTAAGCTCACGATAGATGCGGCCGAATATTGAGGAATCATAAATCCGCTATTTAAGCCAGGATTAGCCACAAGGAACTCTGGTAAACCGCGTTCACCAGAAATTAATCGGTATGTACGACGCTCTGAAATACTTCCTATCTCACTCATAGCTATTGATAAGAAATCCATTGCCAATGCCAATGGTTCTCCATGGAAATTACCACCAGAAACAATCATATCATCTTCAGGGAATACCATAGGGTTATCGGTTACAGAGTTGATTTCTGTCAAAACCACATTGGCTACATAGTTAATTGCATCTTTTATAGCACCGTGTACCTGTGGAACACAACGGAATGAATAAGGATCCTGAACGTGTTTCTTTTCACGCGTGATTAATTCACTTCCTTCTAAAATAGCTTTAATATTGCGCGCTGTTTCGATTTGTCCCTGGTGTGGACGAACAGTATGTAATTGCGGGAAGAAAGGTTCAATACGACCATCGAAAGCATCTAACGATGTAGCTGCAATGATATCTGCATACTTTGATAGGCGGAAGGCTTTCAACAAGGTGTAAACAGCATGCGAGCTCATAAACTGAGTTCCGTTCAATAAGGCTAAGCCTTCTTTTGCACCTAACTTAATAGGTTCCCAATTGTTTTCTGTCAATACATCAGCAGCTTTACGTAATTCACCTTTATAATGTACTTCTCCATGTCCGATGAGCGGAAGGAACAAGTGTGCAAGTGGAGCCAAATCACCCGAAGCCCCAAGTGAACCTTGTTCGAATACGATTGGGTAAATACCATTGTTAAAGAAATCACAAAGACGTTGAACTGTTTGTAGTTGAACTCCTGAGTTACCAAGGCTTAAGGCATGAATCTTTAGCATTAGCATCAACTTAACTACATCGCGTGGAACCTCACGTCCAATACCACAGGCATGGCTCATTACGAGATTTTCCTGAAGTTTGCTTAAGTCATCGGGTGAAATAGAGATATTGTGTAAAGCTCCAAATCCGGTATTAATACCATAAACCGGACCATTGTTATTAGCCACTTTATTATCGAGGTATTGCTTACAATGTTCGATACGTTGAACTGATTCATCAGAAATTTCCAGATGGTAACCCTCCGTTAAGATTGTTTCAATGATTTCGTATGATAGAGGTGCTGGTGATATTTGAAATGTCTTTTGCATGTCTTTTTAGCTTCTGGCTACTAACTATTTGCAGCCTGGTTGTTATTGCTTTCTATTGCTGGCGCAGATTTGTAATCTGTGCTAATTATTGTTGCGTGAGTACAGATTGCAAATCTGCACTAGCGGATGACTTTTAAAGTTAATGGTTGTTTGATGATTCTCCGTGTGCCTTCTTGTACTTAGCGGTTAAAATCTACATCCTGTAAATCTCCCGATAGCTGTCAGGGCTCTCCATCTTGTGAGATATTGCAGGCAGACAGGCTTTGCATCACGACAAAAGCATCTGCAATGCTCAGGGGCAACGGATATCGCCACCGAAGGAGATAAAAAGCTGTGTTCTGTTTTTTAATATTCTGCCCATAAAAAAGCGGGGTATGCAATAAGATGCTTACCCCGCAAACATAGAAAATTTCTTAATTAAATACTGATGACTTTAATCAATTCGTCAACGCTGATTTTGCTTTGTTCACCACTTTCCATATTCTTAACAGTAACCACATTGGCGTTACGCTCTTCTTCACCTGCCAGAAGAACAAATGGAATGTCTTTTTTATTGGCGTAGTTCATTTGTTTTTTCATCTTGACTGAGTCAGGGAATAATTCAGCATTGATCCCAGCTTTGCGAACTTCTGTTAAAATACGAAGGGCATACAACTCATCTTCGCCACCAAAGTTCACAAACATAGCGCGTGTTTTGGCTCCGTCGGCTTTAGGGAACAAATCCAACTGGTTCATTACATCGTAAATACGATCGGCACCAAACGAGATCCCAACGCCAGATACATCTTTTAGTCCAAAAATACCTGTTAAGTCGTCGTAACGACCACCACCCGTAATGCTGCCAATGCTCATATCCTTAGCTTTAACTTCGAATATAGCACCTGTATAATAGTTTAATCCGCGTGCCAAAGTCAAGTCAAGCTCAATTTCCAGGTCAAGTTGAAGAGCATCCAGATAATTCAACACCACTTCTAATTCGTCTACACCTTTTAGTCCCACTTCAGATGCAGCCAGTACCTCGCGAAGCTTGGCAATTTTGTCGCGGTTAGAACCGCTTAGCATAATGATTGGTTGGATGGTGTCAATTGCTTCCTGTGATAAACCTTTTGAAGCCAGTTCTTCATTCACTTTATCAAGGCCGATTTTGTCCAGTTTGTCTATTGCTACAGTAATATCTACAATCTTATCAGATGCATCAATAATTTCAGCAATGCCTGATAATACTTTTCTGTTGTTAAGCAATAAGGCCACGTTGATGTTAAGTAGTTGATACACTTCATCCACTATCTGAATCAACTCTACTTCGTTCAATAATGAATTACTACCCACAACATCAACATCGCACTGAAAGAACTCGCGGTAACGACCTTTTTGCGGACGGTCAGCACGCCAAACAGGTTGTATCTGGTAGCGTTTAAAAGGGAAACTAATCTCGTTTTGGTGCTGAACTACGAAGCGAGCGAACGGCACGGTTAAATCGTATCGCAAGCCTTTTTCACTGATTTGTGGAATTACCTTGTTTGAAGCTTTCTCGGCTAAGAGTTTTTCGTCAGCTTTTTTAAGATAATCGCCTGAATTTAGAATCTTAAATAATAGCTTGTCACCTTCTTCACCATATTTGCCAAGTAAGGTGCTCAGGTTTTCCATTGCTGGTGTCTCAATAGGCAAGTAACCATACTTTTGAAAGACTGACTTTACTGTATCGAAAATATAATTTCGTTTCACCATTTCGACTGGTGAAAAATCTCTTGTACCCTTTGGTATGCTAGGTTTCTGAGCCATATCTCATAATCTGTTTTGCTATTCGTAATATGCGGTTTCATAAACCGGGGCAAAGGTACTAAAAAGTAAAAACTTATATAATATGCAGAAAGGTGAAGACTACAGTTACATTGTATGACCGCAATCTTCTGCTAAAAGAGTATAATCATTTATAAAATAAAAGGGAATCTTCTGTCGGATTCCCTTTCTGACGTTAAGAATTTGATCTTTATTTTAGAACCTCATTGATAAACCAAGTTGGAAACTGTTGTTGTTAAGTCCGTTGTTAATATTGGTTAAACCCCATACTTGCTTTGCCTCGACTGTGACAAACAGGATATTAACTCCGGCCCCAACATAGGCAGGAATGTCATACCACTTGGCATTGTTGCTGTAAGGATTACCCGATTCGTCCACTTTAATGTTGAATCCAGATCCGGCAGAAGCGAATACTGGACCTACTTGTGCTTTTATTCCTAATGGTATACCAACATAGTTTAATGCGTAATCTCCGTTGTCGAGACTAGAGGTGCCAAGTTGCGAATACTCAATTCCAGTGCTAAAGTGTAAAAATGGAAATACTTTGGTATCGCGATAAGCTCCTACGTAAAAGCCAGATTTTGAGCTTCCAACTTTATTACCATCATCACTTAAGAAAGAGCTTTGGTAACCAGCTCTTATACCAACTTTTTTATCCTGTGCTACTAAAGTTGTATTTATTACACAAGCCAAAATTAGGCCTAGGGTCAAAATTGCTTTTTTCATGCTAAAGAATTTATATGTGAGCGTATGGTTTTATCAACTTTTATTCCCAAATGTGATAAAAAAAGCAAATTCATGTTATAGAATTATAAGGTGATTCAGGCAGGAAGGTAGCGGCTTTTTATGTTTGTGAGGATTCTCAAATTAAACAATTATGGCGCAAAATTTGTCTATAACACGATTGAATATAAACTTTAAAACTTGGATAAAATGTCAAATGCAACAACTGTTTTAGATGCAATGATGAAAGCAGGAAAACCAATGCGAACAGGAGAAATTGTTGAAGCAAGCGGTTTAGAAAAGAAAGATGTTGAAAAAGCAATGAAAGAGCTTAAGACGGAAGCTAAAATTGTTTCACCCAAAAGATGTTTTTGGGAACCTGCCAAATAAGATTGTAATTGTAGAGCCTTAACTTAAATAGCTTTAAGGCTCTTTTATTATTTATATTCTTCAGAAGAATTAATACAATTAAGGAGTACTTTAGTCAAATCTTCGTGTGACATTAATTTAAGCTTCTTCCTGATTCTTTTACGAGCTGCAAAAACACCATCGCTGGTGATATTTAGTTTTTCTGCAATTTGTTTACTATTGTAGTTAAGGGTAATATAATGACACACTTTAATATCATTGTTATTCAACGCAGGGTAGCGTTCAGATAACAGTTGATGCGTTGTTTGATAATTTTTCTCCTTGTTTTTGCGTCGCTCAGCTTCCAATTCTCTTTTTAATACTTTAATATTCTGTTGAAGGCGTAACTTTTCAATATCAACTGCACTTGTTACTCTTTGCACATGACCAACTAATAGCTTTTCTCCATCAAATGATTGATAATGAGTATGGAGCTTACAGGCAAAAAGTTCACCATGTTTTCGTTTACTTACATGACGTTCGTAGCTATTAATATTTAAATGTTCAGGGGTCATGATATCAGGATACAGGGCAACAAAATCCTCAGGCATTAGGTCTCTTAGATTGTATTTTCTCATATCATTAATTGAGGAATAGCCATATAATTCCAGCGCATAAGTATTGCATGAAACTATTTGCCCGTTTAACTGGGCAATAATAATTGCTTCATCTTCCTGATAATTAAGAATTTTGATATTCCTGTATTCCATAAGGAGTAAGTTTATGCTACAAAAATAAGGCAAAATGCGAGTTTGTACCACAATACTACCAATGGAATTTTTTTATCATTATTGTTAGAGCTATACTTTTGAATTATCAATAAGCCCACAAGTTTCCCGATTTATACCACGATATTTATCCTCCCAGAATTCTTTTGGGAGGATAAATTCTTTATGCCAGATCAACTAATTTTTTCAGATAAAATTGCCCTTCTTCTATTTGTTCCTCGCTTGGCGCCCAATCAGCAAAATGCTTATCATCATTAGGATTGTAAGGACCATCTTTAACTTCATAAACACAAGTGTCTTTCTCCAGAGCAACGATGGTGTGATAAGTACCTGGACTAATTTCTATACCATATACGTCAGAATTACGATCAAGAATGTGATGTTCAATAATATTCCCTGAATCATTAAATAAAACAACAAGCATTCGCCCTTTAAGTATGACAAAGGCTTCACGTTTATCCGGGCTTTCATGCTTGTGTGGTTGCACGTAACTGCCCGGTTGAACAACGTTTAACATGCGTTGCAAAAGGTCATTGTCAGAACGATGGAAATTATAATTTGTTCTTTTACGTGAAGACTCTAATGATTTTAGTGATAATCTATTAAGAAGCTTGTTGTCGATAATCATAGAATATATAATTAATACGCGTTGATGTACAAAAATACAACCGTTTATCAATTAATTTACATCATTAGTCACTAGGGAGTTAACTTTTGTGTGTTTAGTCGTAGAATCGGAATATTGATAGTGAATTAAATGAGTAACACAATATTAGTTGTAGACAATTCGCGCCTGGAAATAGAATTGATTTCTACAATTATCAAAAAAAATGAACCTTCTCGTTCCATTGTTACTGCTTGCAATGGGGAAGAAGCATGTAAGCAAGCCGTCAGGTACCAGCCCGACTTAATTATTATGGACTGGGAATTACCAACGATGAATGGACTTGAAGCATTGAAAGTGCTCAAGAAAAATGAGTTGACCAAAGATTTGCCTGTAATTTTATTGTCATGTGCGAAATATCCAGCAAAGGTCAAAGGGGCTTTTGCTGAAGGAGTTTCAGACTTTATGTCTAAGCCTGTAAATGAAGATGAATTGGTAGCTCGTTCCAATGCTGTATTAAAAAATTATACAACCTTTAAATCACTAAAAGAACAAACCAACCAGCTAACTATAGCAAATCTTAAAAACGAACGAATTCTTAAGTCAATATTACCCTGGCCCATTCTGACTAAAATTAAGGAATATGGTTCAATACCACCTAAAAGGTATAAGGATTGCGTTGCTATTTTTGTTGATATAGTTGATTTTACCACCAAAACAGGTAAAATGTCGCCTGCAGTTTTATTACGGGAATTGAATGAGTTGTTTAATGGTTTCGATAATGTAATAGATCAACACTACTGCACTCGTATTAAAACAGTAGGTGATGCTTATATTGCTGTATGTGGTATGTTTTACACATCTGCAGATATTGGTATAGAAGCGGCCTCAGCAGCTGTTAAGATACGGGAATATGTAATTAACCGTAATACGAATAGCGGGATAAAATGGGAAATAAAAATTGGCTTATATAATGGAGATATTATAGGCAGTTCAGTGAGTCCCAGCAATCTTAATTTCGATATTTTTGGTGAAACCGTTAATATGGCATCTCGCTTTCAGAATATGTGTGAACCTATGCAGATTAATGTTTCTGAGGGCCTAAGCAAATCGTTGTCGCAAGCTTATAAATTAATTACTCGTGTGCCCCGCA
>NZ_CEXQWX010000178.1:0-11862 GCF_982718395.1 Carboxylicivirga sp. | reverse complement strand
AAGTTTTTAGACGAACTGACGTTGCCAGCAATTTAAGAAATAAAGAAAATGGAAACTGAATATTTTACAAAAAGACAGGATTGGAGAGAATGGCTCGAAAACAATTTTGAGACTAAGGATGATATTTGGTTAGAATATCCACTAAAAAAGACAGGTAAAGAACGAATCTTATACAATGATGCGGTTGAAGAAGCTCTATGCTTTGGGTGGATTGACAGTACGGTTAAATCACTAAACGAAGAGACTACTATTCAAAGATTTTGCAAAAGAAGAAAAAACTCAACTTTCTCACAACCAAACATTGAACGCCTGAAGTGGCTCTTTGAAAATAACTTGATTCACAACTCAATTAAGAAGGAAGTTTTAGGAATAATTCAGCAAGATTTCATTTTTCCGAAGGACATAATAAAGCAGTTAAAATCGGATAAGACTGTTTGGGAAAACTATCAAAATTTTTCGGAACCATATAAACGAATCAGAATTGCATACATTGATAGTGCACGGAAAAGACCCGATGAATTTGACAAGCGTTTGAAAAACTTCATTGAAAAGACGAAAGAGAATAAACTCATTAAAGGATTTGGAGGAATTGAAAAATATTATTGAGAATATTAAGAACTGCTGCCAATAATGTGTATACATAATAGGCGATATAATAATAAATCCAAGAGCTTTAGCTTGCTTCAACTTACTTGTAATTTGAATGGTGAGTGCTATGCAGTTGGCTACTATTTTTATACTCAACGTTGTATTCCATTTGATTCCACGAGTAAGCCAATAAGAACATGATTGAATCAAAAGGAAAAATAAAGATTAAAGAATTTACAGACCACATTAACAATTTGGTTGCTTCCGCACACACGCAAATAGTAGATGGATTTCAAGAAAATCAAAAAGAATTATTAACGAAATATCTGGATGATACCTATGAATTGATAAAAAATGATGAATGGGGTATTGGACTTGAAAACCTGTTGACAAATCTTTACGAAATAGATTTTAATATTGACCAAAGAGCGATTGAACTTGCTTTTGATGCACTTCAATCATGTGGATACGATCTTAATAAGTGGAAGTTTATCGAAGAATTAAAAAACGAATGAAAGACATCTATTAAAAAAAAAAGCTGTGGAAAGCAAGAACGAACAAGAATTTATAAAATGCCTTGATTATGGATATACAAAGAAAATTGATTCTGGCCAATTCGATTTGATTGAGAAAGCTCTTAAAGTGACATGCGTATCGTCCACCCTTAGGATACGCTGATTGCTGATAGCCACGCGGTGTGCGTACTGCCCCGGATAGTGGATCACCTTATTGGCCGTTGCCAGTGGTTTTTCGCCATACATAACCCAATTGCAGGTGCTTGCCAGCCTCATTTGGCAGTCAAAGCCAAATGCTTTTTGTTTACAATTGCGCCCGGTACGATCCATAAATTTGCCTTTAAACACTTGATCTTTCTTGTATTTACCTTGTCGGATTTGAATGGTCATCCGCTCAAAATCAACGTCGCCCGGCTTCAGGTTAATAACTTCCTAACCACGCAGTCCGGCCGAATAAGTAAACGATAAAACAACGTGCTGTTTCAAAAGCAATGGAGCTGCAATCAACTCATTTAGTTCAGGTCTATTCAATATAACAGGTAGTTTCGTGCCACCTTTCAGGGAAGGTCAAGCGATGGCTCGCGTGTTCATGTCCAGGAGGTGGAAGTAATAACGCAAGCCATATACCATATGCTTAAAGCTACTTCGTAAAGGCGACTTAGGATCACGTGCCAGTGCAACGAGGTATTCGTGAATTTCGTCTTCGCTTTCAGCCTTTGACAAACGCCTGAAATGTAGGACAAACAATGCTATACGACGTGAATAATTGTGTAAAGTACCCGGACTTTGGCCACGCAGCGTTACCTGTTCAGCCAGTTTGTCCAACATGTACTTCAATGCAGGTACCAGAATGATAGCTTGCTCAATAATGGTCATTGATGCTTTTTTGCATGACGGTAATTATTAAAATGAATAATTACAGCAAGTTCATGCCAATTACACCAAATTATGTTATTTTTGATTTAAGTCTATCATCGATGGCGGATTTAGTTCAACAATATGCATAGTGCATTACCACCCTGCAGGATGCCACGCACCATGCACGGGCCGTTGCAAGGCAGGGGAGCTATCGAATGAAATGTAATTTACAATGGGAAAACAAGATATTATGAAACATGAAACGTTAAAAATCAATGAAAAGGAAGTAGAATGGAATAGTTGGTCGAAGGGTGATGAAATAAAACATAACAGGAAAAGACTAATTGATGATGAATGCGTTAACAAACTGTATTGCGATATATATGAAATTCCCCCGGGGAAAGCTAATTGGCCCCTCCATTATCATACTTGTAACGAGGAAGTATTCTATATTATTGAGGGACAGGGAGAAGTGGTAACTAAAAGTGGAGTATTAAAAGTTAAGTCGGGCGATATTGTAAGATTTCCTGCTGGAGAAAAGGGAGTGCATCAATTAAAGAATACATCAGATAGTGAAACATTAAAATATTTGGACTTTGGAACAACAAACCTTCCTGATGTAGTATTTATGCCCGCAGATAATCAGATTGAATTATTTTCAGGTCAATCCGGGCAAGATAAAATGTGTTCATATAAAGATTTGTAAATGTGTGCTGTGTGGGAATTCAAATAGAAAACCCAACAGCTAACACTGTGCATAATGCATAGCGGGGCTAGGTGGTTTCCGCAAGGTTGGATTCCCACCTCACCGTTCAGTTCTTGCAGACATGAACGATCTCCGAGAATCCGCTATGTACGATGCACTAACCGTTGTTGGTAATGCAAATCAAAACCTATAAATAATATTTTAAAAATGAAAAGAAGCACTTTGGTACTAGTAATTCTGCTAACTTCTCTATTTGATATTACGAGTCAAGAAGTCTTATCTGAAATGAGAATTTTCAGAAACGAGATATTTGCTCGACATGGTAGGACTTTCTCCTCATCGGATTTAAAGGAATATTTTGAGAATCAAAAATGGTACAAGCCTTCACAGAATTTCAAGATTAGTACACTAAGTCAAAAAGAAATCCTTGCTGCAAACACAATTAAGAATATAGAAAATAATTATTCTAAGCTTTCCAGTAATGAAAAACAAACAGCTCTTGGAATATATGCCTTTATTAAAAGCAACCTATACAGTAAACTAGATACCACTTTTTATACAATAGCCGACTTTGATAATTCCCCAGGCTTAGACACTGTAACAACTAGAATACTTGAAAAGGAATATGGTGTAATCAACATTGTTTATAATTTCCAAAGAAACGGCATTGTAGTTTGGAGTGCAAAGAGTTCAAATCCATATTTTTGGTTAGGAGATAATCAATTATTTCAAGAATGGGACAATCACTATTTCTTTGGCTACCTCGCTCTAAAGTTTTGTAGAGCCACGAGAGTTGATATGTGGAATCCAATAGAAGAAGAAGTACTTAATCAAATAGTAAATCTAGGGCATACTGAAATACAAGATGGAAAACATAACATAAGTAAGAGTGAATATGAACGTTTCATAGTCAATTACGACGGGGATTTGATTGAGCATAGTCAGTTTGAAGCTGGAAGTAAACTTCAGATTTGGTTTGAGCCAATTAAGAAGTTCATTAGCTTTTATACACCATAAAAAACACATATCTACAACAAGCCACGATAAAGGATAGCAGGCAGAGCAGTGCAGTTTGGTTGGGCAAACTCTCGCAGATTGTCTAATCGTCCTTCGGACGGACGATCAACAAAACTCTACTCTGCTTGATGTAGTAAAATGTTGCAAATCAAGTATTTTAACGAACTTTGAGCCAATTAGTTTAAACATATTATAAACCGAATAAATGATGATTAATCGCATCACTAAGGATTTTGAAAATCTCTCTGACGATAAAATAATGGGATACTCAAAAATCTTAAGAATTAATTGGCTTTTGGTATTGAGTTAAGCTATAACTTAAAACTATTTCACCGAAACGTTTAAGTTTTGATCGTGTGGTGAAAATTCCCCTACCTTTTTATAGCAATAGATATTATTACAGTAATTCCCATCAAAAATGGGTAGAACAGGTAGCTCATGATGTCGAAAGGTGATAACAAGCCTGCAGATAGACCAACTGCTGCCAGTATCTGGGCGCCGTAAGGTAATACTCCCTGGACAAAACATGAGGCCGTGTCCATTAAACTTGCTGAACGTTTCGCTTCAATTTTAAATTTGTCGGCAATATTCTTAACAATGGGACCCGACATCAGAATAGCAATTGTATTATTGGCAGTAAATACATTTATAATACCAGTCAACGCAGCAATACTTAATTCCGCACCCTTTTTTCCCTTGGTGCGTTTTCCAATATGATGGATAATAAAATCAATGCCACCATTGATACGAACTACTTCAACAATACCACCAACCAACATGGATACTATTACTATCTCGGACATACTTTGAATGCCATTACTAACCGATGCGAAAAAGCTCCAAAAATCAAATTGACCAAGCGATAAGCCAATTCCCCCAGCCAATAAAATACCCAGGTTTAAAACCAGAAAAACATTCATGCCAAGAATAGCTGTAATAAGCACGACCAGGTAGGGCAATAGTTTCAGATAATCAACAAGCTGAACATCTGCCATATGATTTCCTTCTCCCGATGGCATAAACAAATAGATGATAATTGAAATCAGTGCTGCAGGAAGCACTAATCGGATATTAGCCTTAAACTTATCTCTTAACTGGCAATTCTGTGTTCTTGTAGCAGCAATGGTTGTATCAGAAATCATGGATAGATTATCACCAAACATGGCTCCTCCAATTGCAGCCCCAACCGCTATGGCTGCATTCATGTCAATTGCTTCGGCCAGGCCAATTGCAACCGGGGTTAGTGCAACAACCGTTCCCACTGATGTACCCACCGATAAGGCGATAAAACAACCTATAATAAAAAGTCCGGCAACTAGTATTTCCTCAGGTAAGTACTGAAGACCAATATTTACAGTGGCGTCAACAGCACCCATTTCACGTGCAACGTTGGCAAATGCACCGGCTAGTATAAAAATAAGGCACATGAGCATAATACCCGAGTGACCCATACCTTTGGTAAAGGTTTCCATCTTATTAAGTAGTTTTTTACCAGGTGCCATCAATAGGGCAACACCAGCAGCAACAAGAAACGGGATAGTGATAGGCATTTTATAAAAGTCACCACTTAGCCATCCGGGTATTAGGTATATCACAATAAAAACACCTACTGGCAATAGTGCTTTGATCTTATGTCGGTCCATGCTTATGATTTTTGTTTTGCGGTGCAATAATAAATACAAAAATGCATTTGACACGAATAGAATAAGATAAAACTAATTATAGACTGAGTGTGTTAAACAATGGTAAAAACGTATTGATATATATTATGAACCATCAACTCAACCCGGATAGCTGGGTGGATGCCTATGCAGATTACCTGTATCGTTATGCATATACGCGGGTAAGTAGTGCCGAGATCGCTGAAGATCTGGTACAGGAAACATTTTTGGCAGGCATAAAAGGTTTGGCTTCTTTCGAAGGAAAAAGTAATGAACGAACCTGGTTAACGGCCATCCTGAAACGAAAAATCATAGATTTCTACAGAAAGAAATCAACATCAATGGAAATGACCCTGGAGAATAATGACGACCGCTTCGGTAAATATGGCATGATGAACGATCATTGGATGGAAAGCAGGGCTCCAAAAGAATGGCAAATTAATGCTGATGAAGAACTTGAAAATTCAGAGTTTAAGTCGATTCTTCAGGCATGTATTCAGCATTTGCCTGAAAAGTGGGCATCGTGTTTTATTTTAAGAACGATGGAAGAGATGAAGGGCGAAGAAGTGTGTAAGGAATTAAATATTACCGCGTCTAACATGTGGGTACTGCTCCACAGGGCCCGGCTTCAACTCAGAGATTGTTTAGAAAAAAATTGGTTTAAATAGAAAGGTTGGCAATGGATACAAAAGGAAAAATGATGATTACGTGTAAAGAAGCAACTTTTCTTATTTCTAAAAAGCAACAGGATAAACTGAATACTATAGAAAAGATGCAACTGAAGATGCATTTGCTGATGTGCAAATACTGCCGGCGATTTTCTATTCAGGTGAATTTTATGACAAGAGCAATACAACGCTTGAAAGATAAAGTAGAGGAGAGGGGAGTAAAGATTCATCTTAGTGAAGAACAAAAACAGCAAATTAAAAGGAAAATTTCAGAGGTCAATAAATAATACCCATTTCTTGTAAGGATAAAAATACTGGAACGTCTAAGTTGACAAATAATAAAAGAATTAACTATCTTATATTATTAAATTTTATCATTATGAGAACAAAAAAAGAAAAGCAAAGTCGATTGTTAAAGACGGTTGTTATTGGAGGTATGATAGCAGGCGCATCAAGTCTATCTGCCAATGCAGACAATTTATTTAACTACGGAGATCTTGGTTCAGGATCTGAGTTAAGAGGCCACCTTCTTGAGCAATACGGTTCACCAATAAATACAGCCAACTTGCCAACAGACTATATCGTAGGTGAGGCCAAGTGTGGCGAAGGTAAATGTGGTGAAGGAAAGTGCGGAGAAGGTAAAGAAAAGAAAGCTGAAAAAGGAAAAGAAGCTAAAAAAGGAGAATCGAAGACCGGAGAGGCCAAGTGTGGAGAAGGCAAATGTGGTGAGGGAAAAACAACCAAAAAAGAAGGTAAAAAATCTGAGTCAAAGACAGGAGAAGGCAAATGTGGTGAGGGAAAGTGTGGAAGTTAACACTTATCTGGTTGAGTTAGTACCATTTATTCTGGCGTGCTGACTCAACTTTTTTATGCAAAGAATGTAACTATGGCAACAGAAATAGGAATAGGATTCAGGCGGAATTTTGCGGATGAGTTTATTGTTAACAAGAACTTTCATCCCGATTTTATTGAGTTAGCACCTGAAAACTGGATCGAAATGGGAGGCTACTGGAGGAAAAAACTGGATGCTGTTGCGGAGAAGTATCCGATTACCTGCCATGGTTTATCACTCTCTATAGGTAGTCCTGATGATCTGGATATGGATTTCCTTAAAAAACTGAAAGCTTTCCTGAAGCAATACGATGTGCAAATCTATTCAGAGCATTTATCTTTTGCCAAGGCCGATAATGCCCATTTATATGATCTGTTACCAATTCCGTTTCGTAAGGATGCTGTTAAGCACGTTGCAGAGCGTATTCGTATGGTGCAGGATTATCTTGAACGCCCTCTGGTGATTGAAAATGTATCCTATTACACCTCCGTTGCAGCTCAGATGTCAGAGTTAGAATTTATATCTCAGGTTATAAGTGAATCAGGGTGTCAGCTTCTTCTTGATGTGAATAATGTGTATGTAAATGCATTTAATCATCAATACGAACCCAGGGAATTTATAGCTGCTTTACCACTTGATCGTGTAGCTTATATACACATGGCAGGGCACGAAAAGGTTAGTGATGATCTGATTATTGATACTCATGGTGAGGCAATAATTGATCCCGTTTATGATTTGTTTGATTACACAGTTCAGTTGATGCAACCTGTTCCGGTACTTCTGGAGCGCGACTTCAATATTCCTGAAACCAAAGAATTAATTAATGAAATGAACGCACTTAAAGCAATCGTTTCAAAACATTGGGAGGCTAAACATGTTACTTCAAGCTGATACCAAACAAATACAGGATAAATTGGCACATTATTGCCTGACAGATATTGATCCGCCCGCTGATTTGAGCAGACCAGAAGTAGTGAAGCATTATCGTCGATTAATTTCCAATGTGTTTAGAACGACACTGGAGTTGGCCTATCCAATAACTGAAGAATGGTTAAATTCAGAAGAGTGGGATTATTTATTGAGTGAATTTATGGCGAAGCATAAATCTCAAACACCTTCTGTTTGGAAAATGCCTCAGGAATTTGCCGAATTTATTACAGATAGTGATTATGCAACGGAACTGAATAAGCCGACGCTTAATGACCTGATTTGGTTAGAATGGTATGAAATTGAAGTTCATACAATGAGTGATATTGATGAACCAGTTGACAAGAATTCTGATTTTTCTATCGATAAAACTCTATCAGTGAATCCTTATCACAGGTTTCTTCAATTGGAATATCCCGTTCATAAAATGAATGCTTCCGAAGCAAAAAATAAAAAAGGAAACTATTACGTGTTAATTTACCGATTGATCGAATCGGGTCAAGTGCGTTTTGTAGAGTTATCTCCATTACATGTTGCATTATTGCAAAAAATAAGTGAAAAACCAGCTTCATTAAATCAAATAGCTCCGATAGTTGGTTCCATGTTTGGTTTAGACATGACGAAAGAAATTAGAGAGCATATGGAATATTTTTGTTTTGATTGCGTTAGGAAAAATATAGCATTTATTTCTAAGTGATTAAAAGCGATAACCAAACCATACTGTATCAACATTGTTAACTAATTTTTTTGTTATGGATCGGATCGTCAAATTGATTAATAAATTGGCTAATCGGACTGGTGATTGGGCTTTATTAGCCATGCGTTTGACTCTGGCATTTGGTTTTTTTGAACCTGCGATTAAGAAGTTTGAAAACATTAAAGGGACTGCAGAGTGGTTCGCTTCAATGAATTATCCACTACCAACTGTCAATGTGATTCTTGCAGCAAGTACAGAGTTTGCAGGCTTCTTTCTTTTAATGTTAGGCTTATTAACGCGTTACATTACAATTCCACTCATGTTCATTATGCTGGTGGCCATTTTTACGGTACACATAGGCAATGGATTTTCAGCCGGGGATAATGGTTTTGAAATACCATTTTATTATTTCATTATGCTTTTTGTGTTATTTGCAAAAGGGCCCGGACGATTTAGTATTGATGTGGCAGTTGTTGATAAAAGTAAAGAGTAGAAGATATTCGATAGAAATACAAAAGGGTAATCGTGAACGATTACCCTTTATTTTTGAGCCAATGACGAGATTTGAACTCGTGACCTCTTCCTTACCAAGGAAGCGCTCTACCCCTGAGCTACATCGGCAAAATTAAAATTGAATCGACCGCAGAAGCGAATCCAATTTTAATTTACTATTAAACCCTGAGCGAAAAACGGGACTCGAACCCGCGACCCCGACCTTGGCAAGGTCGTGCTCTACCAACTGAGCTATTTTCGCATTGCCTGCTCGTATAACAGGTCACTGTTTTTTGTAACAGCGGTGCAAAAGTAAATATTTTTCTACAGTTCACAAATCTCTTTAGATTTTTTTTGGTTGTAACCAGCGGCTATAGATTACTAAGGTCTAATAACTATTTGAAAAACAATTATTGATAAATGACTATTTCTTTTATTAAGAATAAAGTATGCATTCGATCGAACCAAGATGACATCAGAGTGTAAAATGAATGCCATATTTCAATCGATTGTTTTGTTCAAATACGAATAGACTAAGAGATAGGAGTTCTATCTAGAGGCCTCATATTCGTGCTAAAAGAACGCTGCGGGAACATTTATTCACCCTTTCAGAACACTTGCACGAAAGTCAATAATTATTGCCTTCGTAATTTTGGTGGGTCAAAAATAAAAACTCAAAATGCACGAACTAATTTGCTTCCTGGTTTTATTACCATTACTCGCATGTCAACCAAACCAGCAGGTTGATAATTATTCCATTATTCCCTTACCACAGTCCATAAATTATTCTGATACATACCTTGAGATAGGGCATTCATTGAAGTTTCAAAGTAACTATCCTGATGGACTAGAGTTAAAAGATCTCTTTACAAATATGGCAGAACCCTATCAACTTAAACTCGATGATTCGGGTCATGCGCCATTACTACTGCTCTTTAATCCTGAAATAGGAAAAGAGTGCTATCACCTGAAGATAGATAATAAAAAAATTAGCATTGAAAGTAGTTCAAAAGCAGGATGGCTATACGGTTTTCAGAGTTTTCTTCAAATGTTACCTTTAGAGAACAAAGGATCAACTGCATTACGTGGCGTTAATATAAAAGATGGACCTCGATTTGCATACAGAGGAATGCACCTGGATGTATCCCGTCATTTTTTTACATTGGATGAAGTAAAGCACTTTGTTGATCAAATGGTGTTGTACAAACTCAATAAACTACACCTGCATTTAACCGATGATCAGGGGTGGCGTCTACAAATTGATCAGTATCCTTTATTAACAGAAAAGGGCGCATGGCGTAAGCATAATTCTCAAGACAGTCTTTGTATCGAGCGATCGGCAGAAGATGAAACATTTTTGATTCCCGATAAGCATTATAAAGAGATTGATGGTGAAATGAAATACGGTGGATTTTACACCAAAGATGATATACGCGAGTTAATTAATTATTGTGCTATACGTAATATAGAAGTGATTCCTGAAATTGATATTCCTGGCCATTTTAAAGCTGCGATTGATAACTACCCATATTTATCATGCTCGGAAGAGGCAGGGTGGGGCTCTCATTTTTCTTATCCGGCTTGTTTGGGAAAAGAATCAACCTACGAGTTTATTGAAAACATCCTGAGTGAAGTTGCTGAGTTGTTTCCGTCAGAGTACATTCACATTGGGGGTGATGAGGTAAATAAAGATGAGTGGAAGAAATGTGATCGTTGCCAGAAAGCGATCAAAAAGAATCGCTTAAAAGATGAGCACGAATTACAATCACATTTTAATCATCATATTGAAGCCTTTTTAGCTGAAAAAGGAAAGAAGTTAATTGGTTGGGACGAGATTGTTGAAGGTGGTTTGTCTAAACATTCAACGGTAATGTGGTGGCGTAATTGGGCACCTAATACCATCCGTGATGCCGCTAAAAACGGAAATAATGTAATTGTCACACCAGATTTTGAGTATTATTTTGATTTCCCTTATTCGGCCACACCAACCAGCAAGGTTTATAATTTTGAACCAATACCTGAAGATTTCACGGCAGAAATGGGCAAACAGATAATTGGCGTTCAGGCTAATATATGGACCGAACGCATCCCGAATATGAACCGGGTTTATTATCAGACACTTCCTCGAATGCTTGCTTTGGCAGAAGGCGGATGGACAAAGAAAGATAAAAAGGATTTAGCAAGCTTTGAACAGCGTTTGCAACATCATTATAAGTATTTCGATCGGGAAGGATTGTTTTATCATTTACCTGAATTAAAAGGCTTTGAATCAAATACCGTGTTTATTGATGAGGCAACTTTTCAATTGGAAATACCTGATTCAGAAATATCAGTATACTATACAACGGATGGCTTAGTACCAACACCTTCTTCAACCTTATATTCGAACCCAATACCAGTCAAAGAATCAACCACGGTACGTTTCAGAGCATACAAGAATAAGGTATATAGCAAGATTTACGAAGCTGAATATGAAAAGCAGATCATGGCAGAGCCTGTTGATGTTAACGTGAATCCGGGTCTTTCAAGGAAATACTACAAAGGACGTTTCTGGAAATGTGCAGATGTAAATCTGGAGCTAAAACCGAACGCTATTTCAGAAGTCGCGGATTTCGGTTTGGCCGAGTATACTGGTCAGGAAAATTATGCTCTTGTTTTTGAAGGTTATTACAAAGCTCAGACTGATGGAATTTATACTTTTTATACGAATTCTGACGATGGCGATCAGTTGTTTGTTCACGATCGGTTGGTAGTTAATAATGATCCAAGCCATGGACCGAGAGTGCGAAAAGGTGCTATTGCTCTTAAAGCAGGCTTGCACCCGATCCGGTTAATTTATAGTCAGATTGGAGGAGGAGCCGTACAGGAGGTTTTTGTAGCCATGCCAGGCGAAGAAAAACG
>NZ_CEXQWX010000177.1:0-11888 GCF_982718395.1 Carboxylicivirga sp. | reverse complement strand
TAATGTTTTCAATTAATGATTTCGTGAACCTATTTCGAGTATCAATACCAACCATATTTGAATTATATTGGTCGATAATTTCTCCCATCTGATCAGCATACAATTGAACTGCTTTTTCAAGCTTTTGAAGTTTGTCCACATCGTTTCCCCGGGGAAAGATAATAATCGTTCCAATTGCTCTTTCATTGGTACTTATACCACAGGCAAATATATGTCTGATATGCACAAGCTTTTCCACAGCTTTAAATATCCATTCAGGAACAATTTCCCCAGATAACTTATAAAGATTTCCATGAAATTGGATAAAACCTTCAGTAGAATACAGGTGCGTTCGACCATAACTTGTATTTTTAAAGCTCTTTCCTATTGGGTTAATTCCTAGTAATCCTGTTAAACGGTTGAATATTGAACGTTTAATGCCAATAATGTTATTAACGTAACCCAGGTCTCGTTTTTCGTCTAATTGTATTAAGGCAATTATTGAGGATGGAAGTTTATTATGAAGATAGTTGCCAAGGGATGCATAAGCATCTTCTATGGTTTCCAGTTTTTTTATTTGTGTCTCACTTATCCCCACGGCCTATTTCAACGCATTGTTTTAGAATAAGGTTACATCAAAACCATCCCGACCTTTTGTGCTTTATTACTATTGATTGAAAATCTATAAGTTACCTTTTATAAAAACATAAAAATATTTTCATGGCATTCTTGATCTTTTCAATTGAGCTATCTATATTTATAATAATACAAAGTCATAAATGATACGTTATAAGATAATTGCATTTTTAAGTTTAATATTCAGTTGTAATACACTAGCTCAGACTTTAGATTACTCAGGACCAATAAGTTCGTCATTAGCTTATATGAAAGTATTTGATGACTCACCATGGGCTGCTTTAAGTAATGCAGCCAATTTGGCTTATTCAGAAAATCTGGCTACAGGAATTGGTTATCAGATGCGTTTTAATATGAGTGAATTAAGCAGTCGAACCGGTGTAATGGTTTTACCATCAAGCTATGGTACTTTTGCGGGATTAATATATCAAAGTGGTTACTCAAAGAGTAATTATAATCGTTATGCTTTATCATACAGTCGTGCTTTTGGCAATAAGATTTCAGCAGGGTTACAATTTAACTATTTAACACATCAAATTGAGGGAGCTGACCGGGCGGATGCATTTTATACAAGCCTGGGGATTGGATATTACATTTCAGAGAGCTTTGAACTGGGGGTATTCATTCAAAATCCAGAGCAAAGTAAAATGAACTATGGTGGGTATGATTATTCCTTGCTAACGTATTTTAATACAGCTGTTAAATATACAGCAACCGACAATGTACTTATTATTGCCGAGTTAGAAAAAGAGCAAGAACAGACATTAGTTTTTAAAACAGGTTGCCAGATTGATTTTAATAATAGGTTGGCTGTTCGTGCTGGTATTAAAGGTCAACCTCTTGAATTAACAGTCGGTGGAGGTTTTAAACACTCTGGTTTAACAATTGATGTTGGTTTTGCACATCATCCACAATTAGGACTGACTTCTGGTGCAGGCCTTTACTATTCATTTAATCGAAAATAAGAGTATGGAGAAGCGACTTCTGATTCTGCTTACTTTTATATGTGCTCTGAGTTGGACTGAAGCCCAGCAGACTGATGATTTGCAGAAAATGATTGGTAACATGCTTGAAACAATGGCTGATCAGCAATTGATAAGTCAGAATTATGAAGAGTTAGTGGACGGACTGATAAACCTCACTCATAATCCTATAAATCTTAATGCAGCTGAAAAAAATGATCTGGAAAAGTTATTTTTTCTGACGGATTATCAGATAGAGAATATTTTGTACTACCGATACACAAATGGGCAATTGTATTCGATATATGAATTGCAGGCGGTTGAACAATTGGACATGACCACCATTAATTACATGCTACCTTTTGTAGTTGTCGAACAGGTTGAGAAGAAGCGAAAAACTACTATATATGGAAATGTAATAGGTCGTGTACAGAGTACTTTTCAAACACCATTGGGTTATGAACCAAAGAATGATAGTACGGAATCAGCATATCAGGGATCGAAAGAGAAATGGTTGACAAGAGGGCGTATCTATTTTGGGAAAAAAGCAGAGGCAGGGTTTACATTAGAGAAAGATCAGGGAGAAAAAGCCTTTCCGAATACAATTCCATTGACTGATTTTACTTCGGGTTTTGTAAAGCTTAATAAACCTGTCAAATGGGTTGACAAGTGGGTTGTAGGTGATTATCGATTATCTTTTGGACAAGGGCTTGGAGTATGGACTGATATGGCATTTTCAAAGTCGACTGAAACAGCTCAACTGAGAAGGCGTCCTAAGGGTATTAACGCCTACACTTCTGTCAACGAAAGTTCTTTCCTGCGAGGTACAGCTATTTCTCTCAAATTTAATAATTGGTCTGTATCACCTTTTGTATCGTATAAGAAACGCGATGCATCAACTTCAAATGATACTATAAATAAAGAACTAATTTCATCTTTACAGGAAACTGGCTATCATCGCACTAAATCAGAACGCGATAACAGGCATAAAGTGAATGAGTTGGTGTATGGAGTGCAAACTGCCTGGCAACACCATAAGTTTCACTTGGATGCCGGATATGTCTACTGGACAATTGATCAGCCAATAGCATCTAAGGTGCATATAAAAGATAAATATCGATTTACAGGAGATTATCAGGAAACGATGTGGTCATCCTATTCTTTGTTTTTGGGTGCATTAAATGTGTTTGGAGAGGTGGCTGTTCAAAACTTTGATGAACTGGGCTTATATCAAGGACTAACATATAATGCAGGTGGAGATGTAATAATGTCTTTGGCTTACAGAAAATACAGCCGAGCCTATACTGCTATATTATCCAATCCATTTTCGGAATCATCTATTAGGGGAGGAGAATCGGGGTGGTTTGCATCTATAAGTATTAAACCTTTAAGTCGACTTTCTTTAAGAGCATATGCCGATCTGTTTGCTTATAGTTGGTTACGTTATAATGTTTACCGACCATCAGATGGTTTTGAGTGTTTTGCGCAGGCTGACTATAAAATCGATTCTCAACAAAAACTTTATCTGCGGTATAAATCAACTCAAAAAGAGATTAATAAAAGCACCAATTTGAACACGTATGAAGTAGATAGTTATGAGAAAGATAACATCCGTATATTCTACAGCAATGAACCAAATGAGAAATGGCGCCTGCAAACACAATTAGAATACTCAATTTACAAAGATGATAATCTTAATAGTAATGGTTGGATGGCTTTTCAGGACGTCAGATTTAAGCTGGATAATAAATTAACAAGCTCCATTCGGTATGTGCTATTTGATATTGAAGATTACCAAAGTCGAATTTACAGCTACGAGCCGGATGTATTGTATGCCTTTACCATTCCTGCATATATGAATGAAGGTATGCGTGTGATATTTAATGTGAAGTATTCTCCAATCCGTGATCTTGAGCTATGGGCAAGAATGGCTCATACAAGCTATTCAAATATCAATGATATAGGTTCTGGAAATCAAATGATTCATGGTAACCAGTTAAGTGAGTGGAAATTGCAAATGAGATACCGTTTCTAGAATAATCGATCACAATTTGCTACATAAAGACAAATCATTTGTTATTTTTACAATGCTAACAAATCACCTCGGTATGGAAAAGAAAATCTCGACGGCTATTGATGCCTTCTACAATGGCAATAACTGTGCACAATCAGTTATCAAAGCTTATGTTGATGAATTGAGGATCGATGAACAACAAGCACTTGATATGGCTTTGGGTTTCGGAGGAGGCATGGGCAAAATGCAAAAAGATTGTGGTGCTGTAACAGGGGCTTATATGGTTATAGGAATGCATAACTCACATTTCATATCAGACATTGATGAACGGAAGGAAGAAACACCTCTAATGATTCAAACCTTTCGCAAGAAATTCTGTCAACGGCATCAAAGTGATCAATGTGTGCATTTATTGGGGTGTGACATTCGAACCGAGGCTGGGCAAAAGTATTTTAAAGACAATCATCTTAAAGATAAGGTTTGTTCCAAATGTATTGAATCTGCAATTAACATTTTGGAAGAGCTGTTTAAATAGTAGTGAATGAGAATACTCCATACGTCTGATTGGCATATTGGACAAAGGTTACATGGAAATGACAGGGAAGAGGAGCATCGTCTGTTTTTTGAATGGTTAAAGCAAACAATAAAGGAATATGATGTCGCGCTCTTATTGGTAGCAGGTGATATTTTTGATGTAGGATTTCCTTCGAACAATGCATTAAAACTTTATTATCAATTTCTAACATCACTAGTTGATACTCCCTGTAAACAGATTATCATAACCGGAGGGAATCATGACTACATTAGCACTTTAGAGGCACCTTCGGATGTGCTTTCTGCACTCAATATTCAGGTTATTGGTGGTGCCCGAACCGATGTTAAAGAGGAACTGATTGAGGCTACTTATCGAAGTAAACTCGAATGTGTCGTGGCGGCTGTACCGTTTCTCAGAGATAAGGATATTCGGCTAATTACGGCTGGTGAATCGTATGACGATGTGGTTAAAGCAACCAATACGGGTATTGTCAAGCACTATCAAAAAGTTGCAGAAGCTGCACAGAATTATTCTTGTCCGGTGATTGGTATGGGACATCTTTATGTGCAGGGAGCAGGTTTATCAGAAAGTGAGCGCGATATTCATATTGGCAATCTGGCCGGATTAAATGTTGAAGCATTTCCTCCTGAATTCGATTATATGGCTTTGGGACATATTCATCGCCCACAAAAATTAAATAAAGAGGGTACAATTCGTTATTCAGGGTCACCTATTCCATTAAGTTTTTCGGAGCGATCTGATACAAAAAAGGTCGTTTTACTTGATGTGGAGGCGACAGGTGTTAAACAAATAGAAACCATTCAGATTCCATCATTTCGGAAACTGATCCATTTTTCAGGTAGTTTCAAACAAGTATATAAGGAGTTATCAGACTATAAAGGAGATTCTGAATTAGATGATTGGGCAGAAGTTGTGATTGAAGAACCGATGATGGATACTTCCATTCGATCTGATTTTGAAGAACTCATTGACAAAATAAATCAATTGGATAATCAATTGACAGTTGTCAAACCACAGTTAAAATTAAATGGTGCGAATCGGCAGGAAGAGCAAACGGTTGATACATCTTTGGCTGATTTGAGTGTTAATGATGTTTTCGACAGGCTTGTGGAAAGCAAACAGCTTTTAAATAAAGAAGATCTGAACAATACCTTCAACGAGTTGCTTGATAGTTTTTATCATCAATCAGAAAAACAATAATTCATGCGTTTACTTCAACTACGTATTAAGAACCTGAATTCTCTTAAAGGAGAACATCTGATTGATTTTTGTAATGGACCTTTGGGAGAAACCGGTTTGTTTGCTATTACAGGACCAACAGGAGCAGGTAAGTCGACTATTCTTGATGCAATTACTTTGGCACTATATAACCAAACACCAAGAAGTGGTGCGGTTTCAAAAAATGACATTGTACGCTTAGGGAGTGTTATAACCCGTAATACGGATGAGGCCTGGGCACATTTGGATTATGAGTTAAAAGATAATCGATATCGATCTCAATGGGGCATATCACGAAACCGAAATGGTAACCTGAGGGATTATTCGCTTGTGTTATCAAAGCAGGAGGCAGATGGTAGCTTTGTGGCCTTGGATATCAAGCGAAATGAAGTTCCAAAAGAGAATAGCCGTTTAATCGGATTAAGTTTTGATCAATTTTTGCGTTCTATTTTATTGTCACAAGGAGATTTTGCCCGTTTTCTAAAATCAAATGCTAATGAACGAGGAGAATTACTTGAGAAAATTACCGGAACAGAAATATATCGACGATTAGGAAGGGCATGTTACGAAAGACGGGGCGAGGAGTTAAGATCACTGGAAGAACTTAAAATTCAACTAGGTGGAATTGATTTGCTTTCAGATGAAGAACATTCGCAAATTGTAGGAGAATTATCGAAACTGCAAGATAGCTGTAAGCAGCAAGATGAGGTTCTTTCAAAGCTAAGAAAGCAATTACAGATTAAAGTTCAGATCAGGCAAAAAGAAGAAGCTTTGGAAAAGAATAAGCAATCTTTTCAAGCGTTGAAATTAAAGCAGACTGCATTCGAAACAGATAAAAACCGTTTACAACAACACGCGATAGTATTGCCTTTAAAAGCAGATATACAATCAGTCCTTCAACAAAAGAAAATTACGAATAACACTCAGGGGGAACTGAAAGATAAACAACAACAGTTGTTGCAACAAAACGAGAATTTTAAAAAGAATACATCAGAATTGAATAAACTTGTTGAGGCTGTTGAGAAGCATCGACAAAAGGAGCAAACAATGCAGCCGTTAATCAAGGAAGTCAGGTTAATCGATGGGGCTATCAAAATAGAGGAAAATTCGCTTCATGAGCTGGCAAAACAAAATAAAACGGTTGAAACTCAACTTGATTCTCTTCATAAACAGATAAAGGAAGTTCAGGAAAAACTCAAAACATATGAATTAGAATCTGATAACCTTAAAACTTACCTGAAGAAGCATCGAATATATGATAACATCGGTGAACAATTGCCCTTGCTTAAGCAGCAATTATCAATGTTAAATTCCATAGAATCATCCGTTAATGATCGATTGCCACAGATGGAAGCATCCCCAACCAGAAATACAATGCTTTCAACAATAGATTTTCAGCAACGATTAATGATTCTCGAAAAAGCCATTAAGCAAAGTGAAGCTTTTATTGGCGAAAGACAGCAAAGTTTACCCACTGACCTACCTGATATAGATAAACTGAAACAAACTTCACAGACCCTTCAGCAAAAGGGAAATGCATTGGAGCGTTTAGCAGAATTGCATCTGGAACAAATGCAATTGGCAAGTGAGTTAATTTCGTGGAAAAAGAATTATGGGGATGAGGAACGGGATTTAAAAGCCAGCCTGAAAGAATTCACGGATTTAAAACAAGCTATTGAAATCAATCAGAAGCATATTGATGAGTTAGCCATACGACGGGAACGTGAATTATTGGAAGCAAAATACACAGAGGCTCGAGAATTACTTAAACCTGATGAAGCTTGTCCTTTGTGCGGTTCGACAGAGCATCCTTATGTTGAAAATTACAATCAACATGGTAATGAAACGGAGCAACTATTAAAAGAGAAAACACAAAAGCAGCTAGAGCTTAATAATGCAGAAAAGCATCTCAGAGAGAAACGATCGACATTAGAAACACGCATTAGTAATTCAGAGAAACATATCAAACTAACTGACTCAAAAATTTCTAAAACTAAGATTGCTATTCAGGAACTGATGCATAAGCACCATATTGAACTTAGCTCAATTAATGAGGAAGTAATTGAAGTAGCAAAAACGGAGAACAGTAGTTTAGCCAGGAAAATCGAATTACAAATCACCAATATAGAACAATTGGAAAAAGCCATTGTCAGGAATAAGGAGTTCAAACAAGTTTACGATGAATTGGATTCATATCTTAAGACAAGGAGTGGGCTTGAAGAAAAACTGAATTCGTTTAATATACTCACCGATAAAAAAACAATAAACCAGGGGTTGGGCGAATTGGAGCATAACTTTCAAGTAATCGTTAAAAAGAAAGAAGAACTTCAAAATGTTGAAAAGCAACTGTTACTGGAAAAAAATCGCAGAGAAGAAAAAGATAAACAATTAAAGGAACTAACCGGTCATTTCGCTGAACAGGGAACAAAGCTTGAGCTTGCTAAAGAAAGAATTAACATCAGAAAAGATAAACGTCGCTCCTTATTAGGCGATCAAAACCCTGATGTACTCGAAAAGCAATTCAGGGGAGAAGCAGATATTCTAACCGAAAATAGACAAGCAAAGGAGGTCAATCTTAAGGAGTGTGTCACGTTACAGGGTAGTTTAAAAATGCAGATTGAAGGCTTGCATAAACAGATTCAGCACGAACAATGGCAGTTAGAAACTATGAATAGGGAATTAAAAGCAAAGCTCGATTCAAATAATCTTGATTCAATAGAGAAGGCATTACAACTTTTACTAACTGATAATGAATATAGAAAACTACATAAACAACAGGACAATTTAGCCACGGAGGAAACAGAATTGGAGCACTCTAAGAATGAGTGTCTAGCAAGCTTGAAACTTCTGAAGGAGGAGTTGGGAAGTACAACAGAAAGTGAGAAAGATTTAACAAATCTACTTCAGGATAAAGAAGTCAAGTATAAAGAAGATTTAGGATTGGCTGGCAGTTTAAAAGAAAAGCTGAATATTGATACGCAGAATAAACAGAAGCAAAAAGAAAAGCTGATCTTAATTGATAAGCAGACACAAGAATTTAATCGGTGGAACGAGTTGAGTATGCTTATTGGTGATGCTACAGGGAATAAATTCTCAAAGTATGCGCAAGAGCTAACTTTAAAGCAAGTGCTGATTTTGGCTAATAAGCATCTAAAACTACTAAATGATCGCTACAAGATAAAACATGTAAAAACTGATAACCTGGATGATTTATTTGTAGTTGATTTCTACCATGGCAATGCTGAACGATCAGTAAAGACTCTTTCTGGAGGAGAAAGTTTCCTGGTTAGTCTTTCTCTCGCTTTGGGCTTATCTGATATGGCTGGTCAAAATATGGTTATTGGCAGCTTGTTTATCGATGAAGGATTTGGAACCTTGGATCAGGATACTTTGGATGTGGCTTTATCAGCTCTTGAAAAATTGCAATCTGAGACAAATCGTACTTTTGGTATAATCAGCCACGTACCTGCGTTAAAAGAGCGGGTAACCACACAGATTGAATTAAAAAAAGATGCTTCAGGATATAGCACGCTACAGATCGTTAATTAGATGATTCATCTTTAAGGATTTTGATGACCGGCTGTGTAATCAAGACTTGAAAACATTACCGGTATTTAATATGAAGTATTAGTATAGCAACGGTATCTTCTTAAGCCATATAGATTGTGAATCACACCTCTTGATAACCTTAAAGTTTACACGGAACTAAGCCTTATAAGTACTTTATTACTTATTTCATTCGTCACATTTTAGCGATGGTTAATCATATTTTTTTGGGTCTTTTTATTGAGAAATCTATTTTCGGGGCCGATTCAGAAGAGGTGAATTATTGGGGGACGCAAATTCATTTTGGGCAGAATACATATTGGGATTAACGGCAATATTCATCAATCAAACTGATGATCGTTGATAAGCAACGTAAAAAATGCAGCTATAAAGCTGATGAAATTACTATGCTGTTAATTCTTAGGATATTTTCAAGGTGATTTAACTCAATGGGAATGAATAATTAAAGTATTTAAAAATATAAAAACAAATTAAACCGTAAACATGCAAAACAAACATCAAACATGAGAAAATTAATTTTGTTATTATACGTCATATGCTTGGGCGCAATGATAAGTGAAGTGAAAGGGCAAACAGCTACTTTCAAAGCACTTTTTCTCTATAATTTTACTAAAAACATCGAATGGCCAGCTTCAAGTTCATCCAATGAAGTGACCATTGCTGTGTTGGGAGATGATGAGATTTATACAGAACTGGAGAAAATTGCCAAAGTAAAAAAGGTTGGAAACAAAAGCATTAAGATTGTTTCTGCAAAAAGTATAAAAGACATCGATGATGCCAACATCGTATTCTTAGGATCAAACAAAAGTTCTTTAATGCAATCTTTGAGTCATGAACAAGAGGGTAAACCAATATTGATTGTGGCGGATAAAAAAGGCATGTGTAAACATGGAGCTGGGATATCCTTTTTAACTGTGAATGGTAAATTGCGTTACGAAATTAGTCCGGCAATTATTGCAGCACACAACCTTAAAGTCACTCAAAAAGTAGTTAGTTTGGGAATTAAAGTTCAATAGCTTTAAAGTAGAAATAAAATGCAAAGAATTACATACATTACTATTTTGGTGTTTTCGTTGGCTCTAAGTACAATTGTGAGAGCCCAGGAAGGTGGTAATACCACACTTTCGAAGGAGAAGATATTATCAATGACGACTGAGGAATTAAGTGCATTATCGCTTGAAGACTTGATGGCAGCCATTGATATTGTTGGTGTTTCGTCGCTCGAAGAGTTATACGAACTATTATTGAATAAGGATGTAACTTCTGCTTCTAAATCAGAAGAAAGTTTATTTGATTCTCCATTGTCAACAACAGTTTTATCACACGATCAGATAATTACATCTGGTGCCACTTCCATTGAAGAAGCTTTGCGTCTGGTTCCGGGGCTAATCGTTCGTGAAAAGACCAATGGAAACTTTGATGTACATATTCGTGGGAATGATAATTTACCCGGCAAGAACATGCTATTGTATTCAGAGAACATGAATACCTTGGTAATGATCAATGGTCGTCCGGTATTTAATTATTCACATGGTGGTACGCTCTGGGAAACTTTGCCTGTTAGCTTCGAAGATATTGATCGTATCGAAGTCGTGCGTGGTCCGTCCAGTGCACTCTACGGACCAAATGCTTTATCGGGAGTAATCAACATTATCACTCAGACAATCACCGATGATTCGCCGCTTGTTTCGGGTAACATTCAGGGAGGATCGCTAAATACTTATTTGGGAGATGTAGCCTTCCGTAAAAAAGTAAGCGATAAAGTTAGCTTTGGACTAACAGGTAATTTCGAAACAAGAGATCGTGAACGTGATGATATTCTAATCTACGATCGCGGAGGTTCACAATATTCATTAGATGGTAATCCTGTTGATCCTGGTTATTTTACATTGAGTGAAATTAACCGCATGATGAATGGTAATCTACCTTTATGGCCACCTTATGATGTGAAAGGTGAGACATACGATATTTATAAGTCTTTTCCTGATCCTGACAAGTCAAAAGAGCGAATGGGCGTAAATGGATATATTGATTTTGTGCCAAATGAGAATACAACCATCAACGTGATGGCCGGACATCAAAACTCACAGGCAATTACATCGAGTATGGGAGATGTACCAACGCCTTATACAACAAAAGAGGCAACTACTTCCTATATCGACGTCAGAGCACAATATAAAGGTTTAAATATACAGGCAAATTATAACCTGGGAACCATTGACTATATGATGGGTAACGAAGGGTTTGAATTAGATAATGATCAATTTAACCTTCAGGCCGAATACGATTGGAATCTTGGCAAAGTTAGTATTCGCCCTGGTGTTAGTTATCAGTCAATGTCATATGATGATACCGAGCATATTGCAGAGGTAGGAAATGGTTACCTGAATAAAGAGCAAACCATTAATATCTTGGCAGGAAGTGCGCGCGTTGATTACCGCCCTAGCGATAAACTTCGATTAGTGGCCGCTTTACGTGCAGAGAAGTATTCTATGCCGGATGATGTTTATGCATCATGGCAGTTGGTAGGTTCATATAAGATTAACGACAATAACCTGTTGCGAGCGGTCTACTCAAGAGCAAATCAATCATCTTTCCTGGTTAATACTTACTCCAATTACACATGGAATGTGGTTAATATGGATTATCCTCGTGTAATGCAATTTGATGGAAATGAAGAGCATGATTTAAAGACTATGGATATGTTCGAGCTAGGTTTTCGCTCACGTCCTACAAAAAGTTTATTGATTGATTTGGAGGCATTCTATACCATTTCAGAAGATTTCGGTGCACTAATGCCTGCTAGTTCTACCTTTGCAGTTTTTAATCCATTGGAAGTTGCATTAGCTGGAGCCGACGCAGATGTAAATGGTATAGTTAATATACTCTATCAGAATATGGATTTGGTTGCCAAACAAAAGGGCATCACGGCATCTGTCGATTGGGTTATTTCTGA